>JAKPIR010000378.1 GCA_029549705.1 Pseudomonadota bacterium
GGCCGATTGGGATAGTGAAGCCGCAAAAGTGCAAAATGAACGCACCAGAATTAGCGCTAAATTATTGCAACCATAGCAGCATATTTTATGCCATAAAAATGGGAACGATATACTTAACTCCTTTTGAACAATTTCTTAGCCAAAAAATCACCATCATCCCGTGCTTTCGCGTGAGATTAACCAGCCTTAGCTGGTATATTCCACGTTGAAGACCTTTACGGTCTAGCACGGAATCTATTGGTTTTATCAGGAATTCTGATAAGCTCTACTAAGCCAGTAAACTGACAAATATTGCTAAACGGCGCTGGATACCGACTTAAGTCGATGTGGCGATAACGTAGATAGTTAAGCATATCAATCATTTAATATTATTCTTCTAATTCGGCTGCATCATCTACCCCAGGCTGATACTCCAAAACATCACCTGGCTGGCAATCCAGCGCTTGGCAGATTAAATTCAGCGTACTAAAGCGCACAGCGCGCGCCTTGCAGGTTTTGAGTACGGACAAGTTCTGTATTGAAATTCCGGTAATCTCAGACAGCTCATTTAAGCGCATCTTACGCTTGGCAAGCATCACATCTACATTCACAACAATCGTCATCTGCGCGCCTTATACCGTTAAATTCACGTCTTCTTGCAGTGCAATGGCGTGCTTAATCAAAATGCGCAAGCCAAACAGCATCAGGCCCAGCGCAATGCTGAGCATATCCAGCGTGTAAAACGGCTGCCATTTCGGCAAATCGCCCAAGCGATAAAGCAAATATAAATTCAGGTTGTAATGCAAGATAGAAACCACTGCAATCGCAATAAATATCCACGCCATTTTATTGATGGTTTCCAGCGTAGCAGAAATCAGCATTTCACCTTGCTTAAAACGCCGCACCAAGCGATGCATTAAAATAATCAACGCCGCATAAAAGCCAATGCCCATCACAAATGCTAACGCAACTAACAACTGCCCCTGTATAGAAAATGATGCTGCCGCAGGCCCTTTGCCACAGCCCGTTTCATCCCCAAAAGGGTAGTAAGGCATCGTCCAAGTTAAATGAATCGCCTGCCAAAGTAAAAATGGTGCAACTAGCCATAAACCCCAGAAAATCCAATCTAAACGCTTAAAAATCACTTTCTCAGATTGCTGCATACCAAAGCCCGTTCGTTAAAAATATCATGATTATCATTAAGTATTACTTTTATAAATTAAATTATAAGATATATTGGCAACTACAACAATTGCTAGGTATTTTATGCGCAATATACTTAATTTAACCATTTTTAAACAAGCTTTAATTTTTGCAAGCTACTTATTACTAGCATCATTGCCAACAAAAGCCGACAGCATCAGCGAACTAAACATTGCGCTAAATAAACTATCAGAAAAAAGCAGATTAGTTGCAAAGGCGAACGTTCAATTAGTGAAAACTGAGGGTGAAGGCAAAGAAGCCGAGCAGAAAAATGGCCGTGCTGACGTGGTAATAGAAGCTTCTGAACTCGGCATAAAAGTGACTTATGCGCCTGAGACACTCAAACAACTCGCTGTAGAGCAAGCAACATTTGAAAGCCAAAATAATGCGCCCATTAAAACCGACACGCTGGCTGCAGTCAATGCCATCAACGCCGATTATTTACAAAATATGACCGATGCCAGCCAGTATTTAAGTCGTAAACTCGTTCGTGCCACTTTCATCAATGAACAAGCAGACACGCTGCAAGGTAGGCCAGCTCGTTTGCTTATTTTCAATTTGCGCAAAGGCAATTTAAGCAAAAAAGAGCAAGCGTACGTGAAAAAATACGAAGGCGTTTTAAAAGTTTGGACATCTGAATACGGCACACCACTCGCTAGTCATATAGATGAAACTTACACTGGACGCGCTTATTTGGTGGTGAGCTTTAAAGTTTCGCAGACAGAGAATGCTGTTTACAGTGTTGCAAATAAGCGACTGGTAGCCACGCACTATGAAACACTGAATAAAAGCGCAGGCGGCGGTGAGCTTAGCACGGTAAAAATCATCAGAACGCTTGAATTACAATCACTTGAATTAAAACCATGAGCACCTTGGCAGATGCGAGCATCTTTAAACCATCAGCATTCCTCACTAACCCCGTTTTTGTTGATGGCTTTGTTGGCGCACCTATTGGCCATAGCGCTGATAAAAATAGTCAAACACACGCCCAAGCAAACCCCAATTATGTTGGAAGTAAAACTGATGTCAACTGCACAAACCATGATGAAAGACGTAACGCCAGTGCAGGTTAAGCCTATGTTAGGACAAACCGATATTGCGCAAACTAAACCTGAACCAATTGCAATGAATAAACAAACGGTCATTAACCAACCTGTAAAGCGGGCAAAAGTGCGCTCTACACAAGCCAAGCCTGAGTTGACTGCAGAGCAGCAGAAAGCACAAACGCCCGCGATGACAGAAAATTTACCCACGGCACCAACGATAGAAAAATCAACAGATAAACCCAAAATAAATACCGAAAATCTATTCGCCGTTGCCCGTCAGATGGCGATAGAAGATGAAAAAAACTTGAAGCGAGAAAACACCAAGCTGATTGCGCTGGCTGACCGAGCCTTTAGCCCTGAAATTGCCAAGGTTTTTTCACAACGCAAAAAAACAAACGCTGGTGTTACTCTTTATGCAGGCGGCATGGTCAAAGTGGTGAATGCCGATGGTAGTGAATATTGTTTACAACAATCGTCCATAATGAATAAGGGTGCATTTGAAAACGAGCCGATTCCGATGACTTGCCCATAAAGTTAGCAAGATGAGTACATATCATTATGTTAGAATTTTAGCCAGTGTGGAAAGTGCATTACCAACAAAAACAACTAAAAAAACCATGTCAAAAAAATTAACCATTTTTGTGTTAGCCGCTTGTTATGCTAGCTTAACGGGCTGTTCGACCATGCAAAAGCTCAGCGAAAAACACAGCCCGCAAAACACGGTTAACAGCACAAAAATTGCTGAAAAGTGGCAAGCCAGTTTGCCGCATAGTGGTAGCGCGGCAAATTTAACGCAATTTTGGCAGCAGTTTGATGATGCGCTTTTAATTGAGCTCATTGAAGCGGCGCAAAAAGAATCGGCCACGCTGGCATCTGCCCAATCACGCATCGCGCAGGCACACGCCAGCCGCGTTAACGCCAACGCCAAATTGTTGCCTACAGTGGATGGCACGGCTTCAGCTTCGCGCAGTGTGCAGCAACCTGCAACCAGCATCAATACTGGTCAGCCAGGGCAAGGTAGCCAATCCTCTGGCGGCGAGCCCATCAACTCAGGGCAAGTGGGTGCACAGGCAAGCTGGGAATTAGATATTTTTGGCGCCAACCGTCGCGCTTTTTCTGCAAGCCAAGCCCAAGAAAACGCCGCCAATGCAGGCTGGCACGAGGCGCGCGTGGCGGTGGCGGCAGAACTTGCCAATAGCTACTTTAACCAACGGTTTTGCACTTTGCAGGCCAATGTGTTGCAAGCGGATATGCGCTCACGCGCAGAATCGCTGCGCGTGACAGATATTGCGGTGGGCGCGGGATTTTCTGCCCCCGCTAACAGCCATTTAGCCAAAGCCAGTTTAGCCGATGCGCAACAACAACTTAAAGCTCAACTTGCCCAGTGCGACGCAGAAATAAAAGTATTAGTCGCTTTAACCAATGTTGACGAATTCACATTACGTGAAAAACTGCAGGCGCAAACCTTTAAACCTAGCCTGAATGGGCAGCTATTTGCACTCAATGAGATCCCTGCAAGCGTGATTGCACAACGGCCTGATATTTACGCGGCAGAAGCCGATTTAGTCAGCGCGGCGGCCGATATTCAAACCACTTACGCCAGCAGTTTACCCAAAGTGTCGCTCAATGGCGCCATTGGCTGGATGTGGCTTTCGGGTGGCGGGTTTGGTACAACAGATGGCAAAACATGGTCACTCGGGCCGATCTCTATCACCTTCCCCATTTATCACCCTGGGGTAAAAGAAGCTAATCTTGCCAAAAGTGAGGCGAAATACCAAGAATATGCGGCAATTTACCGTGAAAAAGTACGCAACGCCGTAAAAGAAGTGGAACAAGCGCTAGTGAATTTACACAGCACCGAAGTGCGCCAAGCCGATATTGAAACGGCTTTGAACGGCTACCAAGCGTCATTTGATGCCACGCAAACCAAAGTGAATGCAGGATTTGCCAATTTAATTGAGCTTGAAGATCAACGCCGCGTGCTGATTGCCGCACAAAATAATGTCATTAATAGCCAAAAACTACGCACTTTATCGTGGGTGAATTTATACCGTGCTGCGGGCGGCGGCTGGGATAAAACCGTACTTTCAGATACTGGAAACGCAAAATGAACTTAAAAATATTTGTACTTTTAATTGCCACAGGTTTCATTGTCGGTGGCTGCCAAAAAAATCAAGACAGCAAAACTGAAACCGTCGCCGTGAAAGAAAGTGCCGCCAAAGCCGCACTCACAGTCAGTACAATAAAACCCCAGCATACACTTTTAAACAAAACCATCAGTGCCAACGGCAACATCGCTGCGTGGCAAGAAAGCAGCATTAGCACCGAAACAAATGGTTTGTTATTGCGCGAAGTGTTGGTGAGCGTGGGCGACCAAGTCAAGCGCGGCCAAGTGCTGGCGCGTTTTGCAGCAGCAACCATTGAAGCCGATATTGCCCAAATGCAAGCCAATGTGGCAGAAGCACAAGTTGCCCTGACCGAAGCCACCAGCAATGCCAACCGCGCGCGCAGCATTCAAGATTCTGGCGCGTTAAGCAAACAGCAAATTGAGCAATATATCACCGCAGAAGCCAGTGCCAAAGCACGTTTAAATGCAGCACAAGCTGCACTCAATTTGCAAAATATCAAACGCAAACAAGCGAATGTGTTAGCACCCGATGATGGCATTATTTCGCAAAACCCTGCCACAGTCGGCACGGTATATGGCGCAGGGCAAGAGTTGTTTCGCTTGATTCGCAAAGGTCGCATTGAATGGCGCGCCGATTTAACTTCTGCCGATATTTCACACGTTAAAACAGGTATGCAAGCGCAGATTACCTTGCCCGATGGCAGCACCACAGTAGGCACAGTGCGCACCGTTGCACCCAGTGTGGATGCCAAAACGCGTAATGCGCTGGTGTATGTCGATATGCCCGCAGGCAGTGCCAAAATTGGCATGTTTGCACGTGGCGATTTTGTGATTGGCGAGAGCGATGTTTTAACGCTACCCAATACCGCAATTGTGATGCGCGATGGCTTTGCTTACGTGATGCAAGTAGAGGCTGACAATAAAATTAAACAAACGAAAGTGCAATTAGGGCAACGCAAAGATGACCGTGTTGAAATTGTAAACTTATCAAATATTGAAGCTAATTTTGTGGAAAGCGGCGGTGCGTTTTTGGCCGATGGCGATAGTGTTAGAGTAGTGAATAAAAGTGTAGCCAACAAATGAACATCTCCAGCTGGTCCATCAAAAACCCCGTCCCTGCCATGATTTTATTCATGCTGCTGTGCTTGGCCGGCAGCATGAGCTTTAACAGCATGAAGGTGCAAAACTTTCCTGATTTAGATTTACCCACCGTCACCGTAAACGCTTCACTGCCAGGTGCCTCACCAGACCAGCTTGAAACGCAAGTAGCGCGTAAAATTGAAAACGCTGTGGCCAAGCTGCAAGGTTTACGCCATATTTACACCACCATTCAAGATGGCAGCGTGGCAATTACGGCGGAATTTCGCCTAGAAAAGCCCGTGCAAGAGGCGGTGGACGATGTGCGTTCGGCCGTTTCTGAAGTACGCGCGGATTTGCCTAACGATTTGCGCGAGCCTATTGTGAGCAAACTCAACATTGTGGGTGCGCCGATTTTAGCTTTTACCATTGCCTCAGACCGCATGGATGCCGAAGCGCTCTCTTGGTTTGTGGATGACGCGCTCACAAAAAAGTTACTCAGCGTTAAAGGCGTAGGCAGCATCTCCCGCGTGGGCGGCGTGAATCGGCAAATCTGGGTGGAATTAGATACCGCAAAAATGCAGTCGCTCAACGCCACAGCAGCAGATATTTCACGTCAACTTGGCTTAATTCAGCTAGAAGTTGCAGGCGGCGTCACTAAAATCAGCGGAAGCGAGCAACCGATTCGCACGATGGCAAAAGTGAAATCTGCCGATGAGCTAGCCAATATGGAAATCGCGCTCACCGATGGTCGCAAAGTGCGCTTAAACCAAGTGGCTAACGTGATAGACACGATTGCCGAGCCAAAATCCGCCGCGTTTTTAGATGGCAAAAGCGTGATTGGCTTTGAAGTGAGCCGTAGCAAAGGCGCCAGCGAGCTAGAAGTTGGCGCAGGCGTTTATAAAGTGCTGGAAGAAATTAAACTTAAGCACCCTGACTTTAAAATCACCGAAGCCTTTAACTTTGTACAGCCCGTGCAAGATGAATTTGATGCTTCTATGACCATGCTTTACGAAGGCGCAATATTGGCAGTGCTGGTGGTGTTTTTGTTTTTACGCGATTTTCGGGCGACCTTTGTTTCAGCCGTTGCCCTGCCTTTATCGGTGATTCCTGCTTTTATAGGCATGAAGTATATGGGCTTTTCAGTCAATATCGTCACGCTTTTAGCTTTGTCTTTAGTGGTTGGCGTGCTGGTGGATGACGCGATTGTAGAAGTAGAAAATATCGTGCGTCACTTGCGCATGGGCAAAACCCCTTTTGAAGCCGCGCTGATTGCCACAGAAGAAATTGGCCTAGCAGTGGTCGCCACCACCTTTACGCTCATCGCCGTATTTTTGCCTACCGCATTTATGGATGGCATTCCTGGTAAATTTTTCAAACAATTTGGCTGGACTGCCGCGTTTGCCATCTTTGCCTCGTTACTCGTAGCACGGCTACTCACGCCAATGATGGCAGCATATTTAATGCGGCCAGCTAAACATACGGTCACAAAAGACGGCGCAATCATGCGTGTCTACATGAAACTTGCACGTTGGTGCGTCAGCCACCGCTTAATCACTTCAGTGCTAGCCATCGGCTTTTTTATTGGCTCAATCTCGTTGATTCCCTTATTGCCCAAAGGTTTTGTGCCAGCCGATGATAACTCGCAAACGCAAGTGCGCATTGAGCTTGCCCCAGGGGCAACGCTCGCGCAAACCGTGGCGATTAGCGAACAAGCGCGGCTGATATTAAAAGATATTCAACATGTGAATAGCATTTACACCACGGTGGGCGGTGGCGCGGCAGGTAGTGACCCATTTGCTGGCAGCGGCACGACTGAGGCAAGAAAATCCACCCTCACCATTCAGTTAGACCCACGCGGTCAACGCCCAAAAAAACAAGTGATAGAAACCGAAATGCGTGAAAAACTAAAAGCGCTACCCGGTGTGCGGCTGGGCGTGGGCCTAGAAGGCTCAGGCGAAAAATATGTGCTAGCGCTTACCAGTGAAGACAGCGTAGCGCTTGCCTCTGCCGCCAGCGCGGTTGAGAAAGACTTACGGAAAATTCAGGGGCTCGGCAATATCGCATCAAGTGCGGCGCTGGTGCGTCAAGAAATCATCGTGAAGCCAGACTTTGCCGCTGCTGCTGATTTAGGCGTCACCAGTAACGCCATTGGCGAAACCTTGCGTATTGCCACCGTAGGCGATTACGAGCAGCTATTGCCCAAACTCAACCTAGAACAACGCCAAGTACCGATTGTGGTAAAACTTAACAATGCTGGCAGGCAAGATCTCAGCACGCTAGGTAAACTCGCCGTGCCCAGCACACATGGCGGCTCAGTTCCCTTAGAACAAGTGGCAACACTACAAATGTCTAGCGGACCTGCCGTGATTAGCCGTTATGACCGCTCACGCAATGTGCAATTTAATATTGAGCTCTCTGGCCTGCCGATTGGCGATGCGGCTAATGCTATTAAAAAATTACCTGCCATTCAACATTTGCCCGCAGGTGTTGCCCAAGCCGAGCTAGGCGATGCTGAAATGATGGGCGAATTATTTGCGAGCTTCGGCATTGCCATGCTCACAGGCGTGCTGTGCATTTATTTTGTATTAGTCTTATTATTCAAAGACTTTTTGCAACCCATCACCATTTTAATCGCCCTGCCATTGTCGCTTGGCGGCGCTTTTCTTGCCTTGCTGGTGGCAGGCAAAGCGCTTTCTATGCCGTCTCTCATCGGCTTAGTGATGCTCATGGGCATTGCCACTAAAAACTCAATTTTACTGGTGGAATACGCCATTATGGCGCGGCGCGACCACGGCATGACGCGCTTTGAAGCCATTATGGATGCCTGCCACAAACGCGCCCGCCCGATTATTATGACCACCATCGCCATGACCGCAGGCATGTTGCCAGTTGCACTTACGCTAGGCGCAGGCGATGGCTCATTTCGTAGCCCCATGGCGGTGTCGGTCATCGGCGGCTTGCTCACCTCCACGCTGCTAAGCTTGTTGGTGATACCTGTGGCCTATACGTTAATTGATGATGTGCAGCAATGGATTCGAAAAATCTTCATCACATCCAAACATCAAGTGACATAAAAAAACTTTTAAAACCTAAAATAGGCCATATAAAAACTTGTTTTCAGCCTCATTTGCGTTACAACCTTTTTCGATGCTCTGGAAGCCTTATAAATAAAGGCTTTCAGAGCATAAAAAAATCCTCGAGAGATTCGCAACACATTTTTACGTGAATGCTGCACTTTTTTATGCAACAACACACATAGCCAGGTTTTGGAATTCACAGCTATAAACGTTATACTGTTGCCTTTAATCGTTGAGCAAAAACGGCTACGGTTTATTAAAAAAATCCTCATGAAAAATATCATCTTCAATTTTTTATTGGGCGCATTTAACGCTACCGTTAAATGGTTAAAACGTAAGTAAATTTTTGCACTTGCTATTCACCAATACAGGCCAAACGCTATGATTGTCATTACCGGCGGCGCAGGCATGATAGGCTCTATCATCGCCTGGCATCTTAATACCAAACTCGGACGCAGTGATTTAGTCATTGTTGATAGCATTACCCACCCCGAGCAATGGCAGAACCTCGTACACCGCCAATATGCCCAATATTTTGATAAAGACGCGCTGTTGCCATGGCTAGAAGGCCGAAAAGATATTGAAGCCATCATCCACATGGGCGCCATCAGTGCCACCACTGAGCGTGATTTCAATAAACTGGTAGACACCAACATCCATTACAGTCAAAATTTATGGACGTGGTGTGCAAACAACAACGTGCCTTTCTTTTACGCAAGCTCAGCCGCCACTTATGGCGATGGCAATTTAGGCTATAACGATGCCAGCATTGAAAACTTACGTCCGCTCAATGGGTATGGTTACTCAAAACACTTTTTTGACCAATGGGCTTTGCGCCAAGTGAAAGAAAATGCGCCGCAGCCGCCAAGTTGGGCGGGCTTTAAATTCTTTAACGTGTATGGCCCCAACGAATATCACAAAGAACGCATGGCGAGTGTGGCTTTTCACACCTTTAACCAATTTAGCCAAACCGGCACCATGAAGTTGTTTAAAGGCACCAAAGCCGGGGTTGAAGACGGCATGCAAATGCGCGATTTTGTTTATGTGAAAGATGCTGCCAGTGTGGTAGCGCACTTTATGCAAGCGGCGCATCACGAAAAGCCGATTCAAAATGGTATCTACAACATCGGTACGGGCCATGCCCGCAGCTTTAAAGATTTGGCGCTGAGTGTCATGCATAGCATGGGCCGCGAACCGCATATTACCTACATCGACATGCCAGAAGACTTGCAGGGCAAATACCAGTACTTCACCGAAGCTTCAATGACTAAGCTAAAAGCAGCGGGCTACACCGAGCCCTTCACCAGCTTAGAAGATGGTGTAAAAGATTATGTGCAAAATTATTTATTAAAGCCAGATGCTTATTGTTAAAAAGGATGGTTGCCGCTCATGAAATATGTTGAATATTTACAAGGTGAACACGCCGCCCACATGGCGATGTTCAATGCCCTTGCGCCGCTTTTTCCAACCATCAGCGATGTGGGCATCGCCATGCAAAACACTATTCAAAATGGCGGAAAAATCCTCATTATGGGTAACGGCGGTAGCGCGGCAGATAGCCAACATATTGCGGCAGAAATTGTCGGCCGTTATAAAAAAGAACGTAAAGGCATGCCTGCCATTGCCTTAACCACGGATACTTCAATTCTTACCTCTGTTGGCAACGATTACGGTTACGATTATATTTTCGCGCGCCAAATTGAAGCCCTATGCCGCCCAGAAGACTTGGTGATTGGCATTACCACTTCTGGCAACAGCGCAAACGTAGTCCGTGCGATTGAAGCAGCAAAGGCGATAGGCTCTACTACAGTTGGTATGACAGGTGGCACCGGTGGCAAACTGAAGGATTTATGTGATTTTAGCTTGGTCATGCCGTCAAATGTCACGGCAAGAATTCAAGAAGCGCATATTTTTGTGGGGCATTCTCTTTGCGAAATTCTAGAAAGTGATTAACACCCTTGATTAAACGAATAAGATTATCAAGGTAAAGGCTACCTTTCATGCATCAAAAACTCACTGAAACCGTCAAACAATTTGGCAGCAAACCCCTACACGCATTGGTGATTGGCGATGTAATGCTAGACCGTTACATCATGGGGGAAGTCAGCCGCATCTCGCCTGAAGCGCCGGTGCCGATTGTTTTACTAAAATCTCAAGAAGACCGCATTGGCGGCGCGGCTAATGTTGCGGCCAACCTTGCCCTGCTCAACATTAAAACGCACATCATTGGCTGTGTAGGCCATGATAACGAAGCAAACATCTTGCTGGATTTAATGACTAAAATCGGCATAGAATGTAGCCAAATACTGCGCTCAACTCACCGCCCTACCATCGCAAAAACACGCATTCTTGGCGGACACCAGCAAATGATGCGCTTAGACCAAGAAGACAGCAGCGTTTTTACCATTGATGAAAATGCACAACTCATTGCAACGATTGATGCACAAATACGCTTAAAACCAGCGGTTGTCATTTTATCGGATTACGCAAAAGGATTATTGACGACGCAAACCAGTCAGCATGTCATCAGTCAATGCAAATTACACAACATTCCCGTGTTGGTTGACCCAAAAGGCAAAGATTACAGCAAATACATGGGCGCTACTGCGCTAACACCCAACAAAAAAGAAACTGCTGAAGCCTGTGATACCACCATCAATGACCCAACATTAATCGCAAAAGCAACGCAACTTAAACAAAAGTTAAAGCTAGAATTTTTAGCAGTCACCCGCGGTGAAGAAGGCATTACCCTCATCGAAAAAGACCATCATCACCTACCTGCCATCGCCAAGCAGGTTTTTGATGTATCAGGCGCGGGCGACACGGTAATTGCGACTTTGGCTGCTGGCTTAATACACCAGCTAGCCCCAATAGAAGCGCTAGAACTTGCCAATATTGCTGCTGCCGTGGTAGTTGGCAAGGTAGGCACCGTTCCCATCACCCAGCAGGATTTACTTGAAGCCTTAAATACGCAGCAGGGTAATGAGCAGGCGCATAAAATTGGTGATTTAGCGCAAATCATGCAAAAAGTGGACGCCTGGAAAAAACAGCAACTCAAAATTGTATTCACCAATGGCTGTTTTGATTTATTGCATGCAGGCCATGTAACATATTTAGAGCAAGCCAAAAAACGAGGTGACAAGCTCATTTTGGGCCTCAATACCGACCGCTCAGTGAGCGCACTCAAAGGACCCACCCGGCCTGTGGTCAATGAAAATGACCGCGCACGCGTGCTTGCCGCACTTGAATCAGTGGATGCTGTTATTTTATTTGATGAAGAAACCCCCCTAAATCTCATTAACGCCATTCAGCCAAATGTTATCGCCAAAGGTAGTGATTACACGGCAGCACAGGTCGTGGGAGGCAGAGAGGTGCAAAGTTGGGGGGGCGAAATTGCGCTGATTGATTTAGTTGAAGGACGCAGCACGAGCAACATCATCAACAAAATGAACGCGTAAATGACTGAAAAAATCCTCATTTTGGGCCCGGCATGGGTGGGTGATATGGTGCTGGCACAAAGCCTCTTTAAAACACTTAAAACCAACAAACCAAACTGCATCATTGATGTGGCAGCCCCGGCATGGACACTACCACTGCTGGAGCGTATGCCAGAAGTCTCAAGCACAATCGCACTGCCGTTTAAGCATGGCGAATTAGCCTTGTGGAAACGCATACGCTTCGGTAGAAGCCTAAAAAACCAAGGGTATACACAGAGCATCATTCTTACCAATTCACTTAAATCGGCGATATTGCCTTGGGCGGCAGGCATTAAAAAACGCACCAGTTACTTAGGTGAAACACGCTATGGTTTAATCAATGACATTCGTCAACTTGATAAAGCCAAACTAAAAAAAACCGTCGATCGCTTTGTCAATTTAGGGTTAGAACACAATCAACAACTTCCAACACCTATCCCAAACCCTGTACTGCTTGCCAATCGTGAAAATGCAATTAACGCGCTCAAAAACCTAGGGCTAAACTTACCCACAACCAAAATTTTAGGGCTTTGCCCAGGTGCAGAATACGGCGAGGCTAAACGTTGGCCGGCAGCGTATTATGCAGAAGTTGCCAACGATGCAATCGATAAAGGTTGGGCCGTCTGGCTGTTTGGTTCTGATAAAGATATCTCAGTAACTAGTTCAATCAATCAACTAACAAACAATCGTAGTACCGATTTTGGCGGAAAAACCAAACTGGCTGAAGCCATTGACCTCATGTCGCTTTGCAACACTATAATAAGCAATGACTCAGGATTAATGCACGTTGCAGCTGCATTGGATAAAAAACTGATCTCAATTTATGGCTCCTCAGACCCGAGCCATACGCCACCAATGCATCCAAATGCAGTAATAAAATATCTTAGTTTGGAATGTAGCCCCTGTTTCAAGAGAGAATGTCCATTTCATAGTGCAGAGCTTCGTCTGAAATGCCTAAAAGAAATTAAACCTCAATCAGTAATTGACTCAATTTTTACCCATTAGATTTTATTTAATTTCGCATTAACATTAGATGTCACCAAAGAAAATTAGATCCTATTAAATTTAGCAACATATACTTATTATCGTACGGTAAAGAAGTTTCAAGATTAATCTTATGCGGAATACACGCAAATGAAAATTTCACCTAAGTCGAATCAGCGTATCTTTCAGTGTCATTTTCTGACCAACTTTTATTTGTTGCCTTACTTTAAGCACTTCAGGAATTTTTAATATGGCCAAGCCAAAACCCTTTAAATTTACAAGGTCTAGTAGCAACAACTCTCCCAATAGCTGCAATATTGATAAAGGAATATTACTTAACAGCAACTGAGCAGAAGAAAGATGCACCCACTCCAACAAATAACGATTTCTACGCCTAATACTCTTAACATATTTGAATTTCACGTTGGATCGGATTGACCCTAAACTTTGATGAACAATATATACGCTTGGCTCAAAGTAACTAGGCCAGCCCCTGCGCCATGCACGTAATCCTAAGTCATAATCTTCGCTATAAAATGGTTTATAAATTGGGTGAAATCCATTCAATGCTTGAAACATAGACTTTCTGACCATAAAAGAACCACCATGTGCATAAGCCGTTGCTAGTTTCTCGGCACTCTTTCGCCTATTCAATGCATCGTTCAAATTCCATGGCATCAGTTTCAATGTGCCCGCCTTGAATTGGCGAAGGTTCCATGAATGCCTTTTAACCCCCCCCCGCTCATCATAGATAAG
>JAKPIR010000407.1 GCA_029549705.1 Pseudomonadota bacterium
TAAATGGTTGGTGGGTTCATCCAATAGCAGCAAATTGGGGCGCGTCCAAATGAGTAACGCCAATGCTAAACGCGATTTTTCACCGCCAGAAAAATTTGCACAAGGCGTACGCGCCATATCACCCTTAAAATCAAAGCCACCCAAGTAATTCAGGTGCTCTTGCTCTCGTGTTAAGGGGTCTAACTTCATCATGTGCTGCAAGGGTGATTCATCTGGTCGCAATTGCTCTAGCTGGTGCTGAGCAAAGTAGCCAATGTTTAACTCTTTACCCTCCACGCGCTTGCCGCTTAAGGGCTGTAGTTCATTGGCCAAAAGTTTAATCAACGTAGTTTTACCTGCGCCATTACGACCCAGTAACCCGATACGTTCGCCGGGACGAATGGCCAACACAATATTTTTAATGAGTGCCACATTGTTGTAACCAACACTCATGTCATCAAGCACCAGCAATGGATCGGGTGCAGCAATCGGTGGCCTAAACTCAAAACTAAATTGCGAATCGACATGCGCGGCAGAAATCATTTCCATGCGCTCAAGCGCTTTAATGCGGCTTTGCGCCTGACGGGCTTTGGTAGCTTGCACACGAAAGCGATCAATATAGCTATGCAAGTGAGCGACTTTGCGTTGTTGCTTTTCAAACATTGCTTGCTGCAAAGCCAGTTTTTCTGCACGCTGACGCTCAAAATCAGAATACCCACCACGATATAGCGTTAAGGTTTGCTGCTCGATGTGCGCGATGTGGTTCACAATCGCATCCAAAAAATCTCTATCATGCGAGATTAACAACAATGTGCCGCGATAACTCTGTAGCCAACCTTCCAGCCAAATCACCGCATCTAAATCCAAATGGTTGGTCGGTTCATCAAGCAATAATAAATCTGAACGGCACATTAATGCACGCGCCAAATTTAAGCGCACGCGCCAACCGCCAGAAAAGGTAGAAACTGGCTGTAATAAATTTTGCTGGCTAAAACCTAAGCCATTGAGTAATTCCGCTGCCCGCGCTTTTGCACTGTAGCCATCAATATCGGTAAGTCTTTGGTGCAGTTCACCTATATGCTCGCCCTGATGATTAGTTTCGGCCTCGGCTAGCGCTTTCTCGACTGCTCTTAGTTCAACATCGCCATCCAGCACAAAATCGATAGCCGATACAGGCAATGCTGGCGTTTCTTGCGCCACATGCGCCACCACCCAGCTTGCGGGCATTTCTAAACTGCCTGATTCCACATGCATTTCACCACGCAATAGCGCAAATAATGAAGATTTTCCAGCACCATTGGCCCCAGTTAAGCCTACTTTATGGCCAGGATGCAGTTGCAGGGATGCGGATTGAATGAGTACTTTAACGCCGCGTGCGAGAGTGAGTTGTTTAAATTGAATCAATTGATAACCGTTAATTTTAAAAGTCCAGTCAACCAAGTTTGACCAGTTGCGCTATTCTAATGGATAAGTAATCGATTTTTGACAACTTTTTATTGTGCTGACGTCTGCTGTAATGCCAGTTTCAGCCAATATTGAAGTAAAATATCAGTCTGCAGTTATCCACTTCACAGCATAGAACAAACAAACCTACCGAATGGTTACAAAAACACTACGACTCATTAGCCGCGTTATTTTAAGACTCATTACATTTGTCGTGGTAGTCATGGTGCTCGTAGCGCTTGTGATTCAGTTTTATGTCTTCCCCAATATTGACCATTACAAAAACGATATTGCGCGATTTGCGAGCAAGGCTGCGCAACAAAAAATTGAAATTGGCCACATTAAAGCCAGCTGGGAAAAACTTAACCCGCGCTTAGATTTTGCGAATATTGATATTTATGACGCCCAAAATCGCCCTGCACTTCAGCTTAAAAAAACAAATGTCACATTCTCTTGGCTAACTATTCCACTATTGGAACCGCATCTGGCTAATTTGGTCATTCGTGAACCTGAACTCACTATTAGAAGAAACCGCGAAGGTGAGATTTTTATTGCCGGCATCAGCATGGATGGTCAATCAAAACCTGACTTACCCAATTGGCTGTTACGTCAGTCGCAATTTCAAATCAAAAACGCAAAAGTCATCTGGCAAGATGAAATGCGAAACGCGCCGCCGTTAAGCCTGAATAATTTAAATTTACAGGTGAATAGCCCTCCGTGGGCAAGTCTTCTTAAAAACCATCGAATTCGTTTGACAGCAACACCAAGCATCGGCACCAGTAATGCAATTAATATTGATGCTAACGTATATGGTAATGATGTCAGCCAACTTAAAGAATGGCGCGGCACACTCGAAGCCAATCTCAAAGATGCGGATATGGCAGCCTTTAAACCATGGGTCAACTACGCTGCATTCACACACCCCATCGAACTACAGACGGGTAAAGGTTCTGCTGAAATCAGCCTACAGTTTGATGACGCGCAAGTACAAGCCCTGAGTGGAAAGTTAGCGCTGGACGGTGTGAAAATTCAGTTAAGAACCCATGCAGAAGCGGTGCAATTGAATCAACTGGCAGGCAAATTCAACTGGATTAACACTATCAACTCGCAAAAGCTCAATGTTGAAAATATCACCTTGACTGCCAGCAACGGCCTTAAAATTGACAACTTATCAGGCAGCTTTACCGATACGATGGCTGGCAACCGCTCACTCAACTTCAAACTCCCTGAAGTTGATTTAGCGTTAATACAGCCTTACTTATTACAATTACCGATACCCGCCCAGCCCTTGCAAAAACTAACGCAGCTTGCGCCAAAAGGAAAATTAGAGCGCCTTGTGTTTAGCTGGAGTGGTAACAAAACCCAAACAAATACATATCAGATTGAGACAAAATTTAATGGATTGGGCATTTCAGCGCATGAGAAAATTCCGGGATTTAGCAATTTAACAGGCGTCATCAACGCTAATCAAAAGACAGGAAAGGTAACATTACATAGCAACAAGGCGTTGCTGGATTTTAAAGGAATATTACGCTGGCCGATTCCTGCGGATACGTTAGATGGCGACATTAGCTGGAATCTCAACGATCAAGCGAACAAAATTCAAATCAAAGAATTAAAAATCAGTAATCCACACTTGGCAGGTAGCTTAAACGCCAGTTACTTGATGGATGGCGTTAAAGGTGGGCTGCTGGACTTAAAAGGCAACTTTGGCAATGGCAATGCCAAGTACGCGCCCTTTTATTACCCAACGATTTTAGGTGAAACCACGCTACATTGGTTAGACACGTCCATTCTATCTGGACGCGCTGAAGATATTCACCTGACAGTAAAAGGCCGTTTAGCTGACTTTCCATTTGTAGACAGTAAAAACAACCTGGATAGCAAACTTGGCCTGTTCAGGGTGACGGCTAAAGTGAGCGATAGCGTTTTGGAATTTGGTGCTGGCTGGCCGCACATTGAAGATTTGGGCATAGATTTACTGTTTGAAGGCAAACGCATGGAGCTCAATGCCAATACGGGAAGAATTTCGGGCAACCAGATTATCAAAAGCAAAACCACCATCGCGCAATTAGACGCAGATTCACCACTACTCGTCATCGATAGCGAGGTTAAAGGAAATGTTGAAAATGGTATTCAATTTGTGAACAAAAGCCCAGTTGTAACCGTGACACAGGGGTTTACTGAAGGCTTAAAAACCAGCGGCCAAGGTAAACTGAATCTGAACTTAAAAATTCCACTGCAAAATATTGAAGCGTCTCAATATAAAGGGCAATATCAAATCGTTGAAGGACGTATGGAATCAGAGAACATTCCTACACTCACCAATATCAATGGCGCGCTTGAGTTTACAGAAAGTAATTTAACAGCAAAAAATATCAGTGCAAGTGCTTTTGGTAGCCCTGTTACACTAAATTTGACGACAGGAAAAGACAAAACGATTTACGTCAACACCAAAGGAAAAATTGCAGATTCGACCATAAAGCAACTCATCAAAAGCCAAGGACAGAACGCTCAGTCTCTTTCTAACGTAACAAACTATCTAAATGGCAGTACGGATTGGACTGGCAACATCGCTATTCGAAAACCTAACGTCGATATCAGTATTCAATCAAATTTGGTCGGCATTGGCTCAAATCTACCGGTGCCGTTGTACAAAGCATCGAATGAAGCCCTAAACTTGCGAATCGATAAAATACAAACCCCAAACAATGAAACAATCTACGTATCTTTAGGCAACAGAGTGGCAGCCAAATTGGTGCGTACTGGAGAAATCGGTCAATTTGTATTTGATCGCGGTGCTATTCAACTCAACGCAATCACAACAAATGACATTAAGCCCTTTGATGGCTCGCTACGCAAAGGCTTGCTGCTATCGGGCAACCTTGATTATCTGGATGCAGATGCCTGGCGAAATGTGATGCGTGATATTTCTGGCGCTGAAAAAAATAAAGGCAGCTTTTCTATGCCTAAAATGGATCTAAAAATCAACACCCTTGATATTTTTGATCGGCGTATTAATCAGCTCAAGCTGACCAACACAACAGATAAAGACGACCTGCGTTTAACCCTACAAAGCAATGAAATCTCTGGTGATTTACAATGGTCAAGCCAAAATAATGGCAAGCTCATCGCTAGGCTCACTAATTTAACTGTGCCAGAAGCCTCGCCTAATCAAAACAAAATAAAAGACAAAGAAACATCAGTCAACGAATTCAAAAAACTCGAGCAGGATTACCCCGCATTGGACATTACTGCAACGCAATTTATTTACAACAAGAAAAACTTTGGCGCACTCGAACTTGTCGCTTATCCGCAAAATGACAACTGGAATATTGAAAAATTAAAGCTCATTAAGTCCGACAGCATCATCAGCGCTGAAGGCCAATGGAATAACTGGGTAAAAAACCCAAATACTTACCTCAACATTACCTGGGACATTAAGAATCTTGGTAAAACACTTAATCAAGTGGGCTATCCTGACACGATCAAAGGCGGCGAAGGCACATTGAGCGCACAACTGCATTGGCCAGGCAGCCCGCACCAATTTAATTCAAAAGGCTTAAACGGTGATTTACAATTGGACTTAAAAAAAGGCCAGTTTTTAAAAGTACAACCGGGGGTTGGCCGGCTTTTAGGTTTATTAAGTCTGCAGAGTTTGCCACGCAGACTCACCTTAGACTTTAGAGATTTGTTCAGCAATGGCTTTGCTTTTGATAGTATCAATGGTACTGCCAAAATCAGCCAAGGCGTAATGCGCAGTGATAACTTTCAAATGTCCGGCCCCGCTGCTGATGTCGCCATTAAGGGGGAAACCAACTTGCAAAATGAAACGCAACATCTATATGTCAAAGTGCTGCCACATGTGAGTGACAGCCTTTCGCTTGCTGCATTGGCTGGCGGCCCGCTGGCGGGTGCTGTGGCATTCTTAGCGCAAAAAATATTAAAAGATCCTTTTAACAAAATCGCCTCAAGTGAATATGAAATTATTGGAACTTGGGATAACCCGCAAGAAGTCAACGCCCCCAAGGCAGTGCCTGAGGCAAATCAAGCTTCACCGCTTCAATGATGTATGATGTAATTAATCCAAGGATATAAAATGTCAGCTACAAACACAGCCCCTAAACAAGAAATTGTTAAAATCGCAGCCATCCAAATGGCTTCTGGCCCAAATGTTGCGGCTAACTTGAGTGAAGCCAAACGCCTCATTGAAACCGCAGTGAACCAAGGTGCCAGACTGGTTGTGTTGCCTGAATATTTCGCGATTATGGGCTTAAACGACACTGACAAAGTAGCTGTACGCGAGCAAGAAGGTAGCGGCCCCATCCAGGATTTTTTAAGCAGCACTGCTAAAAAAAACAAAATCTGGATAATTGGCGGCACAGTACCGTTGGTCAGCCAATTTCCCAATAAGGTACGCAATAGCTGCCTAGTGTATGACGACCGAGGTAAACAAGTCGCGCGGTACGATAAAATCCACCTGTTTGGCCTAGATTTGGGTAATGAACACTATCATGAAGAAAATACCATTGAAGCAGGAGATGCAGTAAAGGTGGTAGAAACCCCGTTTGGTAGCGTAGGTCTTTCTGTGTGCTACGACTTGCGATTTCCTGAACTTTATCGCGCAATGGGTAAAGTCAATATCATTGTGGTGCCCGCCGCATTTACTGACACAACAGGCAAGGCGCATTGGGAAACGTTAATCCGCGCCAGAGCCATTGAAAACCTATCTTATGTCATTGCACCAGCGCAGGGTGGCTACCATGTTTCAGGCCGTGAAACGCATGGCAATACCATGATCGTGGACCCTTGGGGCGTGATTTTAGATCGACTGCCTCGCGGCTCTGGGGTTGTGATTGCCACCATGAACCCCAAATACCAAGAAAGCCTAAGAAAAAGCTTGCCGGCATTGAAACATCGCACCATTAAATCTGTCGGATGATTAAACCTACCAATCCATTGAAAACCTAAATGAAAAACCCAGAGAACGCTAGTCAATCATCACTCACCAAAGGCACGCATTTTGAGGCTGCTACGCAGGCTTTACTGACACCCGCAAGTTTAGAAGTGCCGCAGTTGCAACTTGTGCTGGCTGAGATGATGTCGCACCATATTGATTACGCAGATTTATATTTTCAGTACAGTCGTGCAGAGAGCTGGAGCCTTGAAGAAGGCCAAGTCAAATCGGGTAATTTTTCAATTGACCAAGGCGTGGGAGTGCGTGCCGTGAGTGGTGAAAAAACCGCTTTTGCCTACTCAGACGATATTACGTTTGATGCATTACAAGCTGCCGCAAAAGCCACAAAATCCATTGCCAGTTTAGGCCAAGAGCAAACAGCACACAAAATTATTACACGCCAAACGCCGCAACTCTATTTACCGCAAGACCCGATCGCCTCACTTTCAGCAGAGGCCAAAGTGAAATTATTAGAGCGCCTAGAACAATATGCCCGTCAACTGGATACGCGCATCACGCAAGTGACTGCCTCAATTACGGGCGAATACGAAGTAGTGATGGTGGCGCGCCATGATGGCGTAATGGCGGCTGATGTGCGCCCGTTGGTACGTGTAGGCATTAACGTGATTGCCGAACACAATGGCCGCCGTGAGCAAGGCTCGGCAGGCGGTGGCGGACGTTTTGACTACAGCTATTTTACGGATGAAGTATTACACGATTATGCGCAAAAAGCTGTACACCAAGCCATTATCAACCTTGATGCGCGCCCCGCCCCAGCGGGTAGCATGACAGTGGTATTAGGCGCTGGCTGGCCTGGCATTTTGCTGCATGAAGCCATTGGCCACGGCTTGGAAGGTGACTTTAACCGCAAAGGCAGCTCCGCTTTCAGCAACATGATTGGTCAGCAAGTCGCCGCTAAAGGCATCACCATTGTGGATGACGGCACCATTGCCGACCGTCGCGGCTCACTCAGCATGGATGACGAAGGCAACCCGACGAATCGAACCGTGCTGATAGAAGACGGTATTTTGCGCGGCTACATTCAGGACACGCTCAACGCGCGCCTAATGAACATGCCCGTCACTGGCAATGCCCGCCGCGAAAGCTACGCACATATCCCCATGCCGCGCATGACCAACACGTATATGTTGAACGGCACCACGCCGCCGGAAGAAATTATTAAATCAGTCAAAAAAGGCCTTTTTGCGGCCAACTTTGGCGGTGGCCAAGTGGATATCACCAGTGGCAAATTTGTATTTAGCGCGGCTGAAGCCTACATGATTGAAGACGGCAAAATCACTTACCCAGTGAAAGGTGCAACGCTCATTGGCAACGGTCCAGAGGTATTAAAGCGTGTGAGCATGATAGGCAACGATATGGCATTAGACAGCGGCGTTGGCACTTGCGGTAAAGAAGGCCAAAGTGTGCCTGTGGGTGTGGGTCAACCAACGTTAAAAATTGATGGGCTGACGGTGGGTGGGACGGCATAGCTATAAAAGCATCAATCTTAAATTACCGTTCGTTTTGGGTAGAAAAGCTGGGCAAAAATGTAATGCCCGACGCAATAAAATGCGTTTAAACAAAGCATCAATTCAGCTAAATTTCACACACAACCTTTTCACCAGCTCTGCAAGCCTTTGTTTACAAGGCTTACAGGGGCGTAAAAATTTCTCGGGAGATTTTAATAGATTTTTTATCATTGCTTACTTATAAAATCGATATCCAAACTGAATTTATTGACCATAAATAACCGCGCAATAAATTTACACAAATCCGCGTTTTTAAAACCTCAGCCGTTATAATCTAGCCTTTAGAAATTCACACATAAGTAGTCATGACGCAGACTTCACTGCCAATTCAAAACGCTATTCCAAAACTGGGGCAAGCAAGCCGCATCACTCTGGCTACGAGCGGGGAAGATGCACTTGCGCTGGCTAAATTGGCATTACAGCTCAAAACCAATAAGCCTAGTCAGCCGTTGGTGATTATTACTGCCAATGCTTTTGATGCACAGCGCTTACTAGAGGAAATCCCCTACTTTACGCCAAGTTTGAGCGTGCATTTGTTGCCCGATTGGGAAACGCTGCCTTATGATCAGTTTTCGCCACACCCAGATTTAATTTCTGAGCGGCTCACCACGCTGTATCACATTGCGCAAAATGCCTGTGATGTGATTATTGTGCCGCTTTCAACCGCGCTGATTCGCCTGAGCCCAAAGGCCTTTTTAAGTGCCAATACTTTTATGCTCAAAAAAGGCCAAAAGCTCGATATTGAAGCCTTGCGCCTGCAATGCGCGGAGGCGGGTTATCACCACGTGACGCAGGTGATTTCACACGGAGAGTTCAGCGTGCGCGGCGGTTTGGTGGATTTATTCCCCATGGGTTCTGCCCTGCCTTACCGTATTGATTTATTTGATGATGAAATTGAAACCATCCGCACGTTTGATGTGGATACACAACGCAGCCTGTACCCCGTACCTGAAATCCGTTTATTGCCTGCGCGTGAATTTCCGTTAGATGAGACTGGCATTGCGCTCTTTCGTAGCCAATTTCGTGAGGCATTTGAAGGTGACCCGCAACGCGCAAAAATATACAAAGATGTTAGTAAAGGCGTAGCTTCTGGCGGCATTGAGTGGTATTTACCGCTATTTTTTGAACAAACTGCCACCTTGCTCGATTATTTGCCGACTAACAGCCTACTTTGCTTGCATGGCGATTTAGACCATAGCGCCCAACAGTTTTGGCGCGAGGCACAATCACGCTACCGCACACTGGCACATGACGCTGAACGGCCAATATTGACGCCTGAAGCATTGCTGATTAAAACAGAAGACTTTTTTGCCGCAACACACACATTTGCCCGCATAACGCTCTCCATTAACAAAGCTGGTAACAACTTGCCAGCACTGGATATTGAACGCCGAGCAGAAAAACCGTTACATAAACTGGCTGACTTTATCAGCCAATTTGCTGGGCGTATTTTAATTGTGGCAGAAAGCTTGGGGCGACGCGAAACCATGCACCAACTGTTTACTGAGCATGGTTTAAGCGTCAGCATTTGCGAGGCTTGGGCAGATTTTGAGCAAGCAAAAGACAAAGTCATGCTAGGCGTTGCGTCCCTACATGCGGGGTTTTCATCAACGAACGACTACCTACTAACGACTAACGGCTCAACCTTCGCCATCGTCACCGAAGCCGAACTCTACGCCGCCACCGTGCGCCAGCAGCGTCGCCGCGAAAAAGAAAAAGCACGTAGCACCGAAGGCATGCTCAAAGATTTATCTGAGCTACGCATCAACGACCCCGTGGTGCATGAGCAGCACGGGGTTGGGCGCTACATAGGCTTAGTGAATATTGATTTTGGTGAGGGCGAAACCGAACTGTTGCTGCTGGAGTATTTTGGTGAAGACAAATTATATGTGCCTGTTTCACAACTGTTTTTAATATCGCGCTATTCAGGTGGGCCGCCAGAAAGCGCCCCGCTACACCGTCTAGGTAGCGGCAGTTGGGAAAAAGCCAAGAAAAAAGCGCTCAAGCAAATTCGCGATACCGCAGCAGAATTGCTTAACTTGTATGCACAGCGCGCAGCGCGGCGCGGCCATGCATTTACGCTGAGTTTGCACGATTACGAAGCCTTTTGCGAGGGCTTTCCGTTTGAAGAAACGCCAGACCAACTGGAGGCTATTGAAAATGTGATCAAAGACATGCAATCTGGTCGCCCAATGGACCGATTGGTATGCGGCGATGTAGGTTTTGGCAAAACGGAAGTGGCGCTGCGTGCCGCATTTGTAGCGGTGATGGGTGGCCGTCAAGTGGCTGTGTTAGTGCCCACCACGCTATTGGCTGAACAGCATTACAACAACTTTAAAGACCGCTTTGCCGAGTGGCCGATTAAGATTGCCGAAATATCGCGCTTTAGAACTGCGAAAGAACAAAAAGAGGCGTTAGAAGGACTAGAAGCTGGGAAGATCGACATTATTATTGGCACGCATCGTTTAATCCAAAAAGATGTAAAGTTTAAGAATTTAGGCTTAGTGGTGCTGGATGAAGAACACCGCTTTGGCGTGCGCCAAAAAGAGCAGCTCAAAGCCTTGCGTGCCGAGGTTGATGTGCTGACACTCACGGCTACACCGATTCCGCGTACCTTGAGCATGGCGATGGAAGGCTTGCGTGAATTCTCCATCATCACCACACCACCGCAAAAGCGCTTGAGCATTAAAACCTTTCATACCGATTATTCAGAAGGCATTATTCGCGAAGCGGCAACCCGAGAATTCAAACGCGGCGGGCAGGTATATTTTCTGCACAATGAAGTGGATACCATCCATTCGATGCGCGAAAAATTGGAGCGTATTCTGCCCGATGCGCGCATTGCCGTGGCGCACGGGCAATTACGCGAGCGCGAGCTTGAACACGTGATGCGCGATTTTTATCACCAGCGCTACAACCTACTGCTGTGTACAACCATTATTGAAACTGGCATTGACGTGCCGACCGCCAACACCATTATTATGAACAAAGCCGATATGTTTGGCTTAGCACAGATGCACCAGCTGCGTGGCCGTGTCGGTCGATCGCACCATCAGGCATACGCGTATTTACTCACCGACCCTGACCGCAAAATTACCATACAAGCGCAAAAACGGCTGGACGCGATTCAACTCATGGAAGATTTAGGCGCGGGCTTTCACCTTGCCATGCACGATTTAGAGATTCGTGGTGCGGGGGAGTTATTGGGTGATTCGCAAAGCGGTGAAATGCAGGAAATCGGCTTTCATTTGTATTCCGATATGTTAAACCATGCGGTGAAGCAACTCAAAGCCGGAAAAGAACCCGATTTAAACGCGCCACTCGGCGTGACGACAGAAATTAACCTGCACACACCAGCGCTCTTGCCCACCAAATATTGCCCCGATGTGCACGAACGCTTGGTGGTGTATAAACGCTTGGCCAATTGCGTGGACGATGACGAACTCGATAACCTGCAGG
>JAKPIR010000064.1 GCA_029549705.1 Pseudomonadota bacterium
ACCTATCGAATTGGGATTTCACCAATCTTGAAGACGGGCTTCGTTGATAAAATAGTCGGTGGTTTCCAAGAAGCAGGTGCGACGGCACTCTTGATTGTAACAGCTTTGAAAAATCTTATTGCAAACTTTGATGTGAAACAATTGGGTGGTCCTGTAGCCATCTATAAAGTTAGTGCCCAAGCTGCTGAATTTGGTTTGGCATCTGTATTGGGGCTAATGGCCATGCTTTCCATTAACCTTGGAATATTTAATTTGATTCCAATTCCAGCCTTAGATGGTGGTAAAATTGTGATGAATATTCTGGAAGCAATACGTAGAAAACCATTAAAGCCAGAAACAGAATCTTATATTACCCTAGCGGGTGTGGCCGTAATGGTAGTTCTTATGATAGTAGTCACATGGAATGACATTATACGTGTTTTCTTCTAGAATAAATTGAAATTAATATAAGGAATTGAATGCGTGCTACGCAGGATGTTCTGAAAAATATGAAAAAGAAAGGAACAGAGAGTTTCAGATTTGAACTCGAGCGTCAGCGAGGGTTTTGAAAAATTAATTCTTTGTCTTCCAATCAAGTAACTACGAAAGGAATTGAATGCGTGCTAAAAACTTTACGAAAAAGATAAACCTGCCTTGTGCTAAAGGCACTGCGTTAGGTTTCCTATTTTCGTTTCGTTTTCTTAACGCACTTATATCTTAAATTATGAAACAGTCTAAATTGATTATCCCTACTTTGCGGGAGATGCCTTCGGATGCGTCGGTGATTAGCCACGCTTTGATGTTGCGTGCGGGCTATGTTCGTCAGATTTCTGCTGGTATTTACAGCTATTTGCCATTGGCAAACCGTGTGATTGAAAAAACGAAAAAAATCATGCGTGAGGAGTTTGACAAAATTGATGCTATTGAATTTTTAGCGCCAGCGCTTTTGTCAGCAGATATCTGGCGTGAGTCAGGTCGTTATGAAACATATGGCGATGACTTATACAAACTCAAAAACCGCGAAGGTTCTGATTTTATCTTGGGACCAACCCACGAAGAAACGGTGACCCTTTTAGCGCGTGATGCAGTTCAATCTTATAAGCAGTTGCCGCTTAATATCTATCAAATCCAACCAAAATACCGCGACGAAAAACGTCCTCGTAATGGTCTCCTCCGTGGTCGCGAGTTCATCATGAAAGATGGCTACAGCTTCCATGCTAGCTATGAGAGTCTGGACCAGACCTACGATGACTACAAGGCGGCTTACGAGGCAATCTTCACTCGTGCAGGCTTGGAGTTTAAGGCCATTATCGGTGATGGTGGTGCAATGGGTGGTAAGGATAGTCAAGAATTTATGGCTATCACCCCAGACCGTACCAATCTAAATCGCTGGGTTGTCTTGGATAAATCGGTTGCTTCTTTTGAGGAAATCCCAGAGGATGTCCTTGAAGCGATTAAAGCAGAACTCTTGGCTTGGTCTATATCTGGTGAAGATACCATCGCTTACTCAAGCGAATCTGGCTACGCTGCCAACTTAGAGATGGCAACGAGTGAGTACAAACCACGGACAGCTGTGGTTGCTGAAGAGACATTAGTAAAAGTTGCTACACCAGATGCAAAAACAATTAATGAAGTGGCCGCCTTCTTGAATGTTGCGGAAGAGCAAACCATTAAAACCATGCTCTTTATTGCAGATGGGGAGC
>JAKPIR010000091.1 GCA_029549705.1 Pseudomonadota bacterium
CGTTGTTGATTTGCACATGGAATGCATGCGCTTTACAAAAGCGATCACGCAACTATATTTTGTTACTTTAAAAAATGTGCCGCGTATCTTGGGTTAATTCTAGAGAGCGGCAACATTACCAGCATATCCGCTGTATTGAAAAATGGATCCCAATTGGGTTCGCCACAAATATACGCGCCTAGTCTTAAATAGCCTTTAATTAAAGGTGGGCATGCCACTTGTAAGTCAGACCGTAATGACGCATTCAACAGCGGATTACGCGGAAACACGCGGTACTCAAGCGGGGATAAAAATTCGTCCTGTAAGCGTTGGTACAAACTGGCCGCCGCGTGGCCGCCATCGGCCATACTGATGCTGCCGCAACCTATCATAAATTCGTATTGGTGCGCTTGCATATATTGCGCCAAGCCAGCCCATAACATGGTGATGGTGCCACCGTTGCGATAGTTTTGGTGCACACAAGCCCGGCCTACTTCTACGGTGCGGTCGAATAAATGCGCAATACGTGTTAAATCAAACTCACCTGCAGAATAATAACCGCCAGCATCAAAGGCTCTTTCAGGGCTTAAAATGCGGTAAGTGCCGATGACTTGGTTTGTTTCATTATCGCGCACAATCAAGTGGTCGCAGTATTGGTCAAAGCCATCCACATCCAGCCCGCCGGTGCCGAGTAGCTGCGCACCCATTTCTTCAGCAAATACTTTATAACGCAGGCGCTGCGCCTGTTCAATTTCAGATTGTGTTCGTGCAATACTAATGCTTAGGCGGGTAGTTTTTGCATTGCGTTCGGTGTTCTGTAATATTTGTAACGTGTTGTGAATCATTAAAAATCTCCTTTTTTGAAATCAAAGAGACTTTAATGAGGCAATATGAACGCATCGTGAAAGAAATATGATGCTTTGTTGACAACCTGCTTATTTGAGAAGAAAACGTTGGTGATGTAAATCATACATCACCAACATTAAAGCAGGGATGAGGTTAATGTGACACGCGTGAAGTACCGCCATTTTCAATAATGCGTACGTTTTCACCGATGTTAAAGGCTTCATCCGCTTCCTGCACAATCGCAATGAGGCCACCACCATCTAATTTAACGGTAATTTCTAGTGCATCTTTGCGTGTAATGCCTTCTTCCAATGCTGACCCTGCAATGCCGCCTGCAACCGCGCCAATCACGGCTGCAATTGCGCTACCTCGGCCACCGCCTACGGAGCTTCCGGCAATGCCACCAACCGCGCCACCCGCCACTGTACCTACTGGTGATTTAGTGCCTTCAAGTTTCACTTGTCGCACACTTTCTATCACGCCTGTTTTAACCGTTTGTACCTTGCGCGCATCATCGCGGCTATAAACACTGCCGGAGTTTGAGCTTGCACATGCGCCAAGAAAGAGGCTGACTAAACCAACGATAAATAATTGCATCAATTTCATTTTGTGCCCCCAAAAAAATTAAGTTAAAAATTATACGTTCGGTATACCGTAAATACCGCTGTTTTGATTATTTTATAATATTAATATTTGTAATATGACTTGATAAAATAATTAAATGT
>JAKPIR010000110.1 GCA_029549705.1 Pseudomonadota bacterium
TTTTATATCTTATATAAGACATATGATATATGTTGACATTTTTATTCTTCACTATATATAATCGGTTTAACTTTAATCAACCCTATCGAAAAACCATGGAATATTGCCTACGCCCCCGTCGATCCATGCTGTATGTGCCCGGTTGCAACCAGCATTATTTAGATCGTGCTCGCACGCTGGCGGCTGATTCAGTGATTTTGGATTTAGGTGACCCAATTCTTGTCGATGCCAAATTACAATCCAGAGACAATGTTGTCGCTGCAGTCAAACAAGGCGGCTACGGTTCTCGCGAAGTGGTTGTGCGCGTCAACAACCTAGACTCAATTTGGGGACATGATGACATTAAAGCGGTGGCCAATATTGGTGCCGATGCGATTTTGTTTCCTAACATAGAGTCTGCCGAGCACGTGCATACCGCACTTAAATTGCTGGATGCGGCAGGCGGTAGCCACATGCCGATTATGGTGATGATTGAAAGCCCGCTGGCCGTGCTAAATGCAAAGGAAATTGCCAGCGCTTCAGACCGTATCACCTGTATTGTAATGGCAACTTCCGATTTAATTTCACAGTTGCACGCGCGTGTCACGCACGAACGCTCAGCCATTCTCACTTCACTTTCATTGGTGATTTTAGCGGCACGTGCGTATGGCCGATGTGTGATTGACGGCATTACCAGCGATTTTAAAAACATGCATTCTTTTGAATACGCCTGCCGATTGGGACGAGACATGGGGCTGGATGGAAAATCCTTGGTACACCCTGCGCAAATCGCCTACTGTAATGATGCCTATACGCCAAAAGCGGCTGAAGTCGCCAACGCTAGATTGATTATCAAAGCCTTGCAAGAAGCCAACGAAGGCGGACTAGGTACCGTTGTTGTGAACGACAAATTAGTTGAACAGCACCATGTAAAAGCTGCGCAACGTTTACTAAAATTGAGCGATATGATTGCAGAACTTGAAGAAGACTTTATATAAATGACACTTTCTACCAAAATCAATGCTGGCCGTTTTTTTGAAGACTTTGCGCTAAACGAAGTAATTCTGCACGCCACCCCTCGTACCATTACCGCCGGGGATGCGGCGCTTTATATTGCACTGACTGGTTCACGCAATCCACTGCATTGCAGCGAGCCATTTGCACAGTCGCTGGGCTACAAAACCACGCCTATTGATAATTTACTGGCCTTTCACATTGCTTTTGGTAAAACCGTGCCAGATATTTCGGTAAACGCAGTGGCCAATTTAGGTTATGCCGAAGCTAAATTTATTCAGCCGGTATTTGTGGGTGACACACTCACCACCAGCAGTGAGGTCATTGGCTTAAAACAAAACTCTAACGGTAAAAATGGTGTAGTTTGGGTGCGCTCGACCACGGTGAATCAGCATAAAGTTCCTGTCATGAGCTGGGTACGCTGGGTAATGGTGCATAAAAACAATGTCTCTGCCCCGGCCCCTGAAACCGTGATTCCTGAGTTAGTGCCGTATGTCGGTGTTGAGCATTTACAGTTATCACCCTATATGTCAGCCAAATATTATCAAACCAACGCCACAGGCGGCCAATATTTGTGGGAAGACTATCAAGTCGGTGAGCGCATCCACCATGCCGCGGGCATGACCATCAATGAGAGCGATCATAGCTTGGCTACGCGGTTATACCAAAATAATGCCAAATTGCACTTTGACGCGCATTTGATGAAAACCTCAACCATAGGCCAGCGGTTGGTGTATGGGGGCGTGGTGATTTCAGCTTGCCGCGCGTTGAGCTTTGACGGCCTGGAAAATGCCTTAAGCATTTTGGCGATTAACGGCGGCACACACGCAAACCCGTGCTTTGCAGGCGACACCATCTACACGTTGACTGAAGTCGTGGACGCGTGGCCGCTGCCAAAACGTGCCGATATTGGCGCACTACGCTTACGAATGGTGGGTATTAAAAACATGCCTGCAACTGAAATTGATGTCATTAAAACTGAACATGGCTACCACCCCAACGTGGTGCTAGACCTTGATTACACCGTGCATATGCCACGCAAACATTAACACCAAGCATTAAAAATAGTTAAAGGAAAGCACCATGGCAACCCTTGTTCATCCCTCTGAAGCACTTTTTGGCGGCGAAAAACCTTTTCCGCTGATTCCCGCTTGTGAGCATTTTGCAGG
>JAKPIR010000127.1 GCA_029549705.1 Pseudomonadota bacterium
CTAAATATTGAGCAGTGCTTAAATGCCCAAATTGTGTTGAATTAAAGATTTGGCGACGTATCCTACCATACCAAGTGCCAAGGCCAAAAATAATACCATGGTTCCAAATTTACCAGCCTTAGACTGCCAAGCCAAATGCCCTACAATAAATAGCATCAATAACATCAGGCCAGGTACCGCATAGGTCATGCCTAGTTCAGCAATTTGAGTTTCAGTTAAACCAAAAATGGTGCCTTGCAAGGGGATTCTCCAACGGGTTTAATTGGTTAAATAACTGACTTGCACACTGGCAAACTCAAGCGGCTTGCGCTTGAAGCCACTTTTAGCAAATTGCTGCCAACGACCGATGACGTAACAGATAAGTAAATTTGCCTGCGCTTCCGGCATCACTTTTTTGCCAGAGGTTGCGACGGAAATTTTAAGGCTTTGTTTTAAGGTGACTTCAATGCGGTCATACAACTGGTTAATACGAAGTTGCAGTTTCTCATCTTCATTGACCAAAGCATCCCCTATGAGCACGCGTGTCATGCCGGGATTTTTTTCGCCAAAAGCAAGCAACATGGTGATGATGCGCTGAATTTGCCTGAAGCCATCGGTTTCTTCCGTATTGATTTTGTTGATTAAACCAAAAATAGTTTCTTCAATAAAGGTAATCAGGCCTTCAAACATTTGAGCTTTGTTGGCAAAGTGTCGATAGAGCGCAGCTTCAGACACGTCCAGTTTTGCTGCCAGCGCGGCGGTTGTGATTTTTTCACGCTTGGGCGATTCCAACATTTTTGCCAGCGTTTCTAGAATTTGCTGCTTACGTTCTCCTGCCATCTTTTTCTCCAACAAAAAGTTTCATCAAAATAACAAAGCTAAATTATAACTGAATGTGAGTGAGTGCTAACACTGAGTTAATACGATAATCCACAAAAATTGGTTTTTTGAGTTGCTTGGTGACCCAAACCGTTTTCATGCCAAGCCGTTTAGCCGTCATAAGCGCTGGCAGGCTGTCTTCTACCATCACGCAATCGCAGGGGTTGGCTTTAATTTTTTTGAGTAATTTGCTAAAGCCTAGCATGGAAGGTTTTGGATGAAAATGTGTAGATTCCACACTAAAAACGAGATCAAAAAAATCTTGCAAACCAAGAATCGTCAGTACGCGCATGGCGTATGAAAGTGGTGCGTTAGTAAACACTAGCTTTCGTCCAGATAGCCTTTCCAGCGTGCTTTTCAGTCTTTTTGTTTCTAACACCATATTGGCTAAGTCCAGCGGTGCATGGGTGCAGTCCAAAAAATGATGCGGATTGATGCCATGGTGGCGAACCAATCCTTTTAAAGTAGCACCATAAATATGCCAGTAATGCTGGCGTAAGCGGTGCGCATCTTGTTCATCTAGCGCTAAATGCGCCATGATATATTCCGTCATGTTGCGATTCATGACTGGGAAAATATGCGCCGAAGCGTTGTGCAGCGTGTCGTCTAAATCAAAAATCCATACAGGTTCTTGCTGGCGCTTTTGCACACTATTTGGCCTTGATGAGCGTCCCTACACCTTCATCGGTTAGAACTTCAAGCAACAAGGCATGTTCCACGCGGCCATCAATAATATGGACTGCTTTAACGCCGCTACGTGCAGCGTCTAATGCCGAACTGATTTTGGGTAGCATGCCACCTGATAGCGTGCCGTCTGCCACCAGTTGGTCAATCTGATTGGGCGTTAAGCCCGTTAAAAGTTCACCGTTTTTATCGAGAACACCTGGCGTATTGGTTAGCAAAATCAACTTTTCAGCATTTAAAATTTCGGCCAGTTTGCCCGCAACAACATCGGCGTTAATGTTGTAGGTTTCTCCATCTTTACCCACCCCGATCGGGGCGACAACGGGAATAAAATCACCGCTATCTAAAAAGTTAATAATGCTTGGGTCAATGGCGCTGATTTCACCAACCTGCCCCACATCTATCATTTTGGTCGGGTCTTTCAGGTCTTCCATCATGAGCTTGTGCGCATGAATAAAGTTTCCATCTTGTCCGGTAAGCCCAACGGCTTTGCCGCCATGACGATTAATGAGGTTGACGATTTCTTTGTTCACCTGACCGCCCAGTACCATTTCCACAACATCCATGGTTTCTTCGTCGGTCACGCGCATGCCTTGAATAAATTCACCTTTTTTGCCTAGTTTATCAAGCATTTCATTGATTTGCGGGCCTCCGCCGTGAACGACCACTGGGTTCATGCCAACCAATTTGAGCAACACCACGTCTTGGGCAAAACATTGTTTTAAATGTTCATCTGTCATGGCATTGCCGCCATATTTAATCACAATGGTTTTATCAAAAAAGCGTTTAATATAGGGTAACGCTTCAGCAAGCGTTCGTGCTTTTTTTGCAGCAGTGGTTTGGCTTAACATAGATTTTCCGTTACTCGAAAGTTGAATATTTTTAAGCGTTGCACTCTTATAGTTTAGTTGCAACATTTGATGATTAGCATTGTAACTAATTTTACTTAGAGCGTTTTACTAAAAACCTTGGATTTACGTTGAAAGTTATAAAGTTGCTGTTTTTCAACAGGTAGCTTATCCACACTTTGCTCGGTAAATCCACGTTCTAAAAACCAGTGTTCCGTTCGCGTTGTTAGGCAAAATAGGCTTTTAAAGCCCAATGATTTGGCTTGCATGGCACAGTAGTCGAACAACTTATCTCCACGTCCGCCACCGCGGTAGGCCTGGTCTATCGCCAGACAGGCGAATTCGGCAGTTCGTTCTTTAATAAAGGGATAAAGAGCCGCACAACCAATAATGCGGTTGTCATGCTCCATCACATAAAAATGGTTAATCTCCATCTCAATACGTTCACGACCACGTCGTACTAAAACACCTTCGTTTTCAAGTGGCTCGATAAGTTTTAATATGCCACCGACATCATCAATGGATGCCTGACGCATGGTTTCAAGCGGCAATTCGGTCACCATGGTGCCAATGCCTTCCATGGTGAAAAGCTCCTGTAATATTGCACCGTCAATATGGCGTGAGATTAAATGTACGCGGGCAACACCATGTTCACATGCATGAATGGCGGCAGGCAGATAATATTTAATGTCATCAGAAATATTGATGGGTTCTTCGCTATTTTGCACATTACGCAGTAGATTCTTGGCTTTTTCAGCGGTCATTTCACGCAACAGTTCGCCACGTAAATTTTGCACACCTTCTGAGTCCATCAAAAAGATTAGCTTGTCGGCATCGAGTGCAATGGCGGTACTCACAGCAACGTCTTCTAGACTTAAATTAAATACTTCACCAGTAGGTGAGTAGCCCAATGGTGATAACAATACTAGTTCACCCTCATTTAGACGTTTTTGTATGCCCGCTGCATTGACTTTGCGCACTTCGCCCGTGTGTTGTAAATCAACGCCATCAATCACACCGATTGGTTTTGCGGTAACAAAGTTACCACTGGCGACCCGAATGTCGGCCCCTGCCATAGGAGAATTAGCAATGCCCATGGAGAGTAAAGCTTCAATCTCAACTTTAACGGCACCGTTTGCCTCTTTCACGGCTTCCATGGCTTCATCATCAGTGACGCGTAGTCCGTTATGTAAAAGTGGTGTGAGTTGAGCGCGTTTGAGGCGCTGCTCAATTTGTGGGCGTGCGCCATGCACTAATACCAGCCTGACTTCAAGACTGGCCAGTAAGTTAAGGTCGTGCGTGAGGGTGATGAATTGTTTTTCATCGACAATTTCACCGCCAAAAGCAATGACAAATGTTCTGCCGCCAAAAGCATGAATGTAGGGTGTTGCCGAGCGAAACCATTGTACAAATTCCTTGCTGTTGTTTTGTATGGCGGTGTTATAAGCTGGCGCGGAGCTGGGCTGCGTTGTATCACTTTCAGCATAGAGTATTGCAGGGGTCGTTTCAAAAGCGGAAGCAATTTTTCGCAGCAGGTTTTCAGATATTCCAAGTTCTCCACGCTCAATACGGGATAAATTTCCGGCATCCGCATCAATTTGTTGCGCAAGTTGCTGCAAAGTGAACCCACGTGCTTTGCGTAAGTGGCGAATGTGATTGCCGAGTGACATTTTTTTACCCTTTAATATGTATTATTTACATAATATTAATGTATATATGTAATTTATACAAATAATCTGCATTTTTAGTACATTACAATTGCGTAAAATTTTGCTAAGCTGATGTTATAACTTGTAAATATAAAAATAGCAGAATGCAAAAAATGAAAAGTAAACTTAAAAAAATACTGGTTAGCCGACCAACAAAGGTCGTCTTAGGCCTCTTTGTGGCTTATTTGATCTTGAGTTATTTTCTGGTGAATCCGCTGGCAAAAAAACTGGTGCCCTGGATTGCAGATAAGCAATTGGCCAGCCAAGCCAGTGTTGGGCGAGTGGCGTTTGATCCGTTTCGATTAAAAGCAACGGTCGAGCAATTTAAATTGGCGGATAAAAAAGGTGAGCCGCTCGCTGGCTTTGAAAAGCTGGTAGTCGATTTTGAACTCAGTGGATTGTTTGATTGGGCCTGGCGCTTTAAAGAAATCAATCTTACGGCGCCTCAAGGGTTAGTGGCAATTTCGCCACAAGGAAAGCTTAATTGGGCGGATTTAATTCAAAAACTCAATGAAGATAAAACACCGCCGAGTGAAACCATTCCCCGCGTTTTGGTTGAGCACATTGTCATTGGGCAAGGACAATTGCAATATTTAGACAGTCATCGTGCCGTGCCTTTTAAAGCAGTGCTTAGCCCGCTAGATTTTGAGTTAGATGGCTTTTCAACTTTGCCTAAAGATCGTGGAGAATACTTGATTGCGGCAAAATTCGCTGAGCAAGGAGGGTCGCTCAAATGGAAG
>JAKPIR010000131.1 GCA_029549705.1 Pseudomonadota bacterium
TAACTGCTGAAGCAGATTACTATATGACAGTTTGTGGATGTGGAGGGCATTATGGGGATCATTACGTTAGTAATCTAATATCCGAAACAATGCTCTTAAATCCGAGCGCCCTTAATGTTCAGAAGCTTATAAATGAGGGAAGCTGGTCAATTCCTTGTAACTACTCTTATGGTAGTTATGATAGTAATTTATTAAATAAAGCTCTTTGAGACTTAAGAGTGTCGCCAAACTTTAATTGATGACACAACTAATATAACTGCAAGTATAGGTAAAAGTAATGAAACAGGAATTACACCTAACAGGCGTCCGCCAATGAAAGCCCCTAATAGAGAACCTGCAGCCATCATTAAAAGAAAACTTTTTTTCGCTTTGATAATGCTAAAGCTTTTATCTTGACTATATCGAGTAAAACCAACAATCATCGTAGGAAGGCTGACTGCCAACGATAAGCTACCAGCAAGCTTGATATCAACACCAAATAGCAGAACAATGGTCGGTATAAGTAACTCACCTCCTGCAACACCCATGAGTGCTGCAACCACACCAATACCAAAGCCAACAATGACACCAGCGATCGCTAAAGACACTCCCATTAATAGTGGCGTATTACTAGAGCTTGATTCATGACCGTATAACAACGCAACGGCAATTAGTAGTAGTAAAATTGCAAGTATGCGATAAAGTGTTTTAGATTTTAGTTTAGTTGCCAATCCGGCACCATACCATGCGCCAGCTAAGCTACCAGCGAGTATAGTAACTATTACATCCCATCGTTCTAGAATGCTTGCGAATGGTACAGCTCCCATCCGGAATGGTAACGATGAAGCTACGACGACTAAGCTAATAGCTTTGTTAAGAATAACCGCTGATAGCGCATCGAATCCAAACAGACCTATTAGAAGTGGCAACCTAAACTCGGCTCCGCCTAAACCAATAAGACCCCCAAGTGTTCCGACAGCGAATCCGCTAGAGAATATTGTTATTGGCTGTTGTGAGGTCATGCGGCCAAATTATACGCGGCTTCTTTGCTTGAGCGATTTTGCTTACGTCACTAGTCAGTGGTTTTGCCTATCGCATCAATCTCTTCTTTGATTTTCATATTATCGAGCTTACTAATCGGCAGTGCTGCAAATAGTTTGATACGGTTTTCCAGGTATTTACCAATCTTATTAAAGGCCGCGAGCTTCTCTTCATCTGTACCCTCAACAGCAGCTGGATCTTCAACACCCCAATGTGCTGTCATCGGTTGACCTGGCCAGTATGGACACACTTCACCTGCGGCGTTATCGCACACAGTAAATACAAAATCCAGATGTGGTGCGCCTTCTGCTGCGAACTCATCCCAGCTTTTGCTTCTTAAGCCTTCTACTGATAAGCCGTGGTTCTTTAGGTTTTGGATGGCAAATGGGTTTACTTTACCGTTTGGAAAACTACCAGCACTGTATGCCTTAAACTTACCCTTACCCCAATGCTCCATCAATCGCTCAGCCATGATGCTACGAGCTGAGTTACCTGTACATAAAAACAGAACGTTATACACTTTGTCAGACATAATTTACTCCTGATTTAATTTTTATTAGGACTGGCTTCATACCAACCCTTACTACGATTCACTATAGATACAACGGATAACATCACCGGCACTTCAATCAACACGCCTACTACAGTGGCGAGTGCTGCTCCTGAATTGAATCCAAATAACGCAATCGCAGTCGCTACCGCCAGCTCAAAGAAGTTTGATGCGCCAATCAAAGCCGAAGGCCCAGCTACACAATGCGCGACCTTTAGCTTCTTATTGAGCCAGTAAGCCAGCATAGAATTGAAATACACTTGAATAATGATGGGCATTGCCAGCAACGCGATGATGAGTGGTTGAGCAAGTATCTGTTGCCCTTGAAAGCCAAATAGTAAAACTAATGTAGCCAGTAATGCAGACAATGAAATTGGATGGATACGTTTGAGTAAGGCATCAAGTGCACCCTGCCCTTTAGAAAGTACAAGCTTACGCAATATCTGACTAATCACTACCGGAATAACTATAAACAATAGTACGGAGATGAATAGCGTATTCCAAGGCACGGTAATACTTGATAAACCAAGTAACAAAGCTACTAATGGAGCAAAAGCAAATAACATGATTGCATCATTGATAGCCACTTGAGATAGCGTGAATTTTGGTTCGCCACCGCATAAGCCACTCCATACAAATACCATGGCAGTACAAGGTGCGGCTGCAAGAAGAATCAATCCAGCGATATAGCTATCAATTTGTTCTACTGGTAGTAAACCAGCGAATAAGTGGCGTATGAATATCCAAGCTAGCAATGCCATAGAAAAAGGCTTTACTACCCAGTTAATAAACAACGTGACACCAATTCCTCGGCTGTGAGTAAGAACCTCTCTCATGGCGCTGAAATCAATCTTAAGCAGCATGGGAATGATCATCAGCCATATCAATATAGCGACTGGCAAATTCACCTCAGCAACCTTTAAGCTACCGACCGCCTGAAAGAAGCTTGGGAAAACTTTACCCAATGCCACTCCAACTACAATGCAACCCAGTACCCACCAGGTTAGATTGCGTTCAAAGCTGCTTATTTGTGGCCCATTAGACTTTGCTACGGTGGGTACAGCGATATCTTGTAAACTCATTATTGCTTCCTAGACATAAACTGCACTTTTTGAGTTGCAGGTGCGCAGCACGCACCACTAGATTCAATAGCTTCTTGCGCACTGAATGTCGGTGCGGTATCTAAGGTGCGATACGTTTCCCATGCAATGCCTGAAGGGTCTTGTACCCAATGCTTATCTGACTTGGCATAACAGCAGGTTGTGCCTTCCTCAGTAAGTAGGCTCATTTCAGCTTTTTCCAAACGCTCTTTAATTTCCGATAGTTCAGCATCGCTTTCGACTTGAATGCCGATATGATCTAAGCCAGGTGTAGCACCACGCTTACTGATCGCAAAGTTGACCAACGGGTCATCCAGCATCCATTTAGCGTAGTCAGGTTTTGAGACGGTAGGTGTTGCACCAAAGAGGCTATTGTAGAAGCCTATGCTTTTATCGATGTCGTCTACTGAGACGTGCAAATGCATTCTTTTCATTTTGAATTCCTTTATTTCGGATTACAGGTTGTACCAGGTGCACATTCTTCGGCACCGGCACAGCAGTTTTCAGTGAGGTAGGC
>JAKPIR010000048.1 GCA_029549705.1 Pseudomonadota bacterium
CCGTCAGCCGCATATGACTGTACAGCAAATGATTGATGGTGAATTTGATATTGCGGCAGTTTGGGGGCCGTATGCAGGTTGGTACAAAGCGAAGAAAAATGCCCCCATTACTGTGTTGCCAGTCAATACGATGGAACATAATATACCGCTAGAATTCGGCTTATCTATTGGCATGCGTAAAAATGCCAAAGACCTGAAACTCGCCATTGAAGCGGTGATGTTTAAAGAAAAAGACAAAATCAAAAAGGTGCTAGATGAATACGGCGTGCCTTTGGTCAAATGCGTAGAGTGTGTGGTATCTGGAGACTTACCCTCCCACGGTAAGTACACACCACGTATTAAAACGGCACAATCTGCAAAAGTGCCAAAACAATCTGACCCTGCTGCTTTACCAGCATTGATAGATGAAGCCCTAAAACAAGGCTCAACTTTAGATCAAGAATTACATAACGCAACCATTGCGCGAGATTCCACCCGTATTGAGTATTTACTAAAACGCGGCGCAAAAATTGACGCACGTGATACTGAACAACAAACTCCGCTTATCGTAGCTGCCAAAGGTGGCGACATCAGTGTGATGAATGGTTTGCTTGAATATAAAGCTAACCCTAACGCGCAAGATAGCGATGGCTGGACTGCAGCGATGCACGCGGTGCGATCAAATGAGCCAAAGGTATTCCGTCTATTGGGTAAGCACAAAGCAGACTTTAACCTGACAAATAAAGACGGCGTGACTGCTTTAGCCATGGCAGTCAATGATAATAAAGCAAATGCGGCAGTAGCAATGCTAGATAACGGCGCCAACCCAGATTTTGCGATGGGCGCAGGCAAATACAATGCATTAATGTTGGCTGTTACTAAAGGTAATTTGGTGATGGCGCAAACTTTGTTGCAGTACAAAGCTAATCCTAACGCAAAAAACGCTGGTGGTGTTACGCCGTTGATGATTGCAGCACATAAAGATCAAGACATGATTGTCAGTTTGCTACTAAAAGCAGGTGCAAAAGTAGATATCAAAGATGATGAAGGTAAAACCGCATTGCAAATAGCCCAAGAAAACAACTCCCAAAAAGTTGCTGTGTTATTGGATAAGCCTGCGCAATAACCAGATGATTTTAGGCGGGATTAAATCCCATGCTAATTTGGGATTTAATCCGTCATGCCAAATTGACCACTCAGCGTTAAATGTTCAATAGCTATAAAGTGTTTTGGTTTTGTTAATTTAAATGAGTTATTGAGTTGTAATTTTTTTGAAAGGCTTTGAAATGAAATTCTGTAATATAGGTTTAATTGCCGCAATGTTCAGTATGTTATCAATGGCAGCTTGTGCCGCAGGCACAGATAAAACGGCTGAAAAAGCCACTGAAAATGCTAAGCCAGCGGTAGTGGCTGAGGTGAAAAAAGTAGATGCTGCGCCTCTAAAAGTAGTCGTTGCCGCCGCAGAAACACCCCCAACACCAGAAGCTGCACCTGCTGTGGGTGCTGATGGATTCAGAATTCCAGAACAAAAGAAAAAATCAACCGCCGCAGAGATTAAGCCTTTAGGTTCAGATAAATCACCACATGACGTTGCAACGGCCGCAGCCAAAGGCACGCTAAAAAACCCGTACGCCTATACAACAATGGATCCTGCGTTAGTAGAAGCTGGCAAGAAAAAATACATGAGTGTTAGCTGTAACGGCTGCCACGGCGGCAATGGCGGCGGCGGTATGTGCCCTCCATTATCTAACGAAACTTGGGTGTATGGCGCAGACGACGATACCTTATTCCGCTTAGTGGCATTGGGTAGTGATGAGTTATTAAAGCAAGGTTATACACGTAAAGGCCGTGAAAACGTGGTGGGCCCTATGCCAGCACATGGAAAAATTGTTAAAACAGAAGATGATTTGTGGAGAATTATCTACTTCATTCGCGGTAACTTCCGTGGTGAAGCTAAAAATATTCAGTGGTAATAACTTAATGGGCTTAAAGAAATTACTAACTAAAGGACTGTCTTTGTTGTTGGGCGGTATTTTTTTAACCGTATCAAGCATAAATGTTGCTTCACCTTTCGCTTATGTGACCAATCAGGGTGACCATACGGTTTCAGTGGTAGATTTAGCGACCAGTAAAGTGGATGCAACCATCACAGTAGGCAAAGCACCTGTTGGTGTGGCAATAGATGGCCTGACAAATCGAGCTTACATTACCAATGTCGAAAGTCGCTCAGTTTCAGTATTGGATATGTTGAAAAATACGGTGATATTTGAGATTCAGTTAGAAAAAGTCGCGCCTGTCGGAATAGCGCTGAACAAAAGTGGTGGGCAGTTGTTTGTGGCTGATTGGTATCATGATCAAATTTTAGTGATTGAAACCGATACTTACAAAACAATTTCTACTATCAAAATGGGCGTGGCCCCTGCTGGCATGGTGTTAAGTCGGGAGGGCGCGAGTTTGTACGTAGCAAATCGTGATAGTGATGATGTTGGTGTGATAGATGTTAGAACGCATCAAGTGCTGCACAAAATCCCAGTTGGGAAACACCCGTTTGGCATGTCTTTATCTGGAGATGGCAAATTGTTGTATGTCGTTAACGTAGAAAGCAACTCAGTTTCTGTTATAGATGTACGTCGTGATGTGGTAACGGCTACGATTGCCGTCGGCGAACATCCCTACTGTGTTACAACCAATGTTGATGGTTCAATCGTTTATGTAACGAATACACATGAAGATACTGTGTCAGTTATTGATGCTAAAACACAAAAAGTCACTGCAACTATTCGTGTAGGTGGCACACCTGAAGGTATTGCATATGACAATAAGCAACAACGAGTTTATGTTGCGAGCTGGATGGATAACGCACTAAATGTAATAGATGCAAAAAGCAACAAGGTCATTGAAACAATTAAAACAGGGGCGCAAAGTCGTGCATTCGGTCAATTTATTGGATCACCCACTCAGCAGTAGCAGAAATTTAATTTTAAGTTAACAGGAGTAAGTATTTTGAAATTTATATTTAAGGTTTTAGTTGCGGCCTGTTTTTTGCCACTTTCAGTCACTGCCGCTAACGCGCCAAGTCAGCAAAAAGTGATTCGTGAAGTAGTTATCAAGGCCGAGCCTGCTAAAGCATGGGCATTGATTAAAGATTTTGGGGGAATACATAAATGGCATCCTGCTGTAGAAAGTACCGCAACGGAAACTAAAGTTGATAAAGAGGGTGTTGAATTACCTCATCGACTTTTAACACTGAAAGGTGGTGGCACTATTTTGGAAAAGCAGACTATTGCTTCAGATGAAGAAATGAAATTGGAATACAAAATCGTTGAAGGCGTGCTACCTGTCAGCGGTTACCGTTCGGTAATGACGGTGAAAGCGGGTCCAGGCGCAGGTGAATCAACGGTTAATTGGACTGGGCGTTTTTACAATAAAGCCAATGAGGTGCATGCAAAACCGGGTGAAGACAATGAAACTGCTGTTAAAGCAATAGAAGGCGTTTATGACAGTGGTTTAGAAAATCTTAAAAAAGTATTAGAAAAATAAGCAACGTAGTATTTAATTCGATCGGAGTAATTTATGAAGACTGCAATCTCTATTGCAACCATACTGACAATTGTTATTAGTGTTG
>JAKPIR010000148.1 GCA_029549705.1 Pseudomonadota bacterium
AATTTAAAATTTATAATGTTTTTTGATATTGGATAACGATGAATACAGAAGTAAACAAACCAGCCGCCAGCGTCATTTTGCCTGTTTACAATGCGGGAAAATATCTGGATGAAGCAATTGAATCAATTTTAGCGCAAACCTTTACTGATTTCGAATTGCTGCTGCTGAATGACGGTAGTACGGATGGATCATTAAAGCGTTTAGAATATTTTGCAGCGCGAGATTCGCGTTGCAAAGTGCACACTTCAGCTAATCGCGGTTTAGTGGGAACACTGAACGAAGGTGTACGCTTGGCCCAAGGGGATATTTTATTCAGAATGGATCAAGATGATATTAGCCATCCTGAACGCTTTGAGAAGCAAATGCGTTACTTGGCTGAACATCCTGAATGTGTGTTGGTCGGCTCTAGAGTGTTGCTAATTGACCCTGATGGAATGCCTATCATGGAAATGGGTGACCGTATGGCGCACGACGAAATTGATGAGGGTTTAAGCTGGGGCGGCGCGTTTGTGTTCCACCCGGCGATTGCGATGCGCAAATCTGCAGTGCAACAAATTGGCGGTTACCGCGCTGAATATGAATATGCGGATGATCTGGATTTATTTCTCAGATTAGCCGAAGTTGGTAAATTGACTAATTTACCTGATGTATTAGTGCGCTACAGGCAACATACCTCTAGCATGAGCTATGCAGGACGTGATCGTCAGTTTAAATCGATTCTGGCCGCTACTGCCGATGCCAGGCGTAGAAGAAACCTAGATGTGAATACTGTACCAGAGGGTATGTGGTCTGCCAAAGGTGCAGTGTCAACGATTTCAGATGTACATCGCAAATGGGCTTGGTGGGCACTTGCTAGTGGTAATCTAGCTACGGCGCGCAAGTATGCTTGGAAAGCTTTCTTGAAGAATCCTTTTAATCTTGAAAACATCAAAACATGCGCTTGTGTATTGAGAGGGCATTAAGATTCAGCTTTCGGTATTGTTTATTAAAATAGTAGTTAGATAGTTTTGAGATGTTGTTTTAAGTAATTTTTTATGAATTGCATCGGGTAAGTAATGAAAATAACTTTTGTATTGCCCACAGTTGGAATGTCAGGTGGCATCAAGGTCGTGGCAATATATGCAAAAATACTGGCAGATAAAGGTCATGAGGTGACGTTGGTCTCTCCGCCAGCGCAACAGCCAAAATTGATTAACAAAGTTAAATCTTTGCTGAAAGGCAAGGGCTGGCTTAAGCCGAAGTCTACGAAGTCGCATATTGATGGATTGGGTTTGAACCATCATGTCCTCGAAACCTATCGGCCAGTGTCCAATAAAGATGTACCAGATGCCGATGTGGTGGTAGCAAGCTGGTGGGAGACGGCCGAATGGGTACATACGCTGAATCCAAGTAAGGGTGCCAAGGTATATTTTATTCAACACCATGAAGTGTTTGATTTTCTGCCCGTGGAACGCGCTGCCGCGACTTACCGCTTACCCATGCATAAAGTTGTTATAGCACAATGGTTGCTCGATATTATGCACCATGAATACGGCGAATCAGACGTAGATTTGGTTCCTAATAGTGTAGATAAACAACAGTTTTTTGCCGAACCCCGAGGCAAGCAGCCGGTACCAACAATTGGATTTTTGTTTGCATATGCAGGCTTTAAAGGCGTGGATGTGACACTTAAGGCTATACGGAAATTGAAGCAAAGTATTCCCAACCTGCGTGTGATAAGCTTTGGTGCGTTCATGCCAGACACATTCCCGGAGTGGGATAACAGCATTGAGTTTTATTTTTCACCAGCGCAGAACCACATTCGCAATTTATATGCACAATGTGATGTGTGGATGACTGCCAGCAGAACGGAAGGCTTCAATTTACCGGCGATGGAAGCAATGGCTTGCAGAACTCCGATTGTTTCAACCAAAGCTGGCTGGCCAATGGAAGCAATTCACTCTTATGAAAATGGCGTACTGACGGAAGTGGATGACGTCGATGCGCTGGCTAAAGGGGCTGAATGGGTGTTATCTTTGAACGACAGTGATTGGAAAAAACTTTCTTTTAAAGTTTACGATACCCTCGCAGAAAGCTCTTGGGAACATTCTACAATGCTTTTTGAGCAAGCATTGCAACACGCGATTGATATAAGCAAGCAACACTAACTTACTTGGGTGAGCAAACATGAACACATTAATACAACGCGCAATACGTTACTTGGCCTTAAATAAAGGTTGGTTTCCAAGACTTTACCTTAGGGTTTGTCAGCCTAGAAATGATGAATATGCGATTTTTGTGAAGCGACATGGAAGATTCCATGCCATTGGTGAGAATTGTCGTATTAACTTTAGTGCCACGATTACTGACCCTGAATATGTTTCTCTTGGCAATAATGTCACCCTTTCGGATTGCCACTTGTTGGGGCATGACGGGGTAGAAGAAATGCTTAATGTCGCCTATAACCTCCAACTCGATACAACTGGCAGGATCACCATTGGTGACAATGTGTTTGTTGGGCACGATGCTATTGTGCTACCAAATATTACGATTGGGGCAAATTCTGTTATAGCGGCCGGCGCTGTTGTCACAAAAGATGTTGCAGTCGGGGATATTGTGGCGGGAGTTCCTGCGAAAGTGATTGGCAAAACGGAACAGTTGGCTAAAAACCTAGAGCAAAAAACGCAACAATTACCTTGGGCTGACATTATTCAAAACCGTGAAGGTGCCTTTGACCCAATAGTAGAAGAAACCTTGATTGCTAAACGTGTCGAATATTTTTTCTCAGCGTTACAAGCCAAGCTGTGCTACTTGGTTTATGAGTTTGGTTTTTTCGCTGGTGGCTTTGAGAGCGCCACCAGTTTTGTGTAGCGGGTGTGGAAATTCGCTGAGTTATTGAGCTATCTTATTATGATGCTCTGAAAACCTTATAAATAGAGGCCCGCAGGGCAGTGTTTTTCGCTCGATGGTTTTTCAATGGTAAAACCAGGTGAATTTTGTGATGAATACCAACTTTCAGCACTGTATTTTGTACAACCGATTTTAAAGATTAATAACTATTGCATTTGAGAAGTAAATGAAAAATCTATTAAAGAAATTTTTACGCTACATGGCATTCAATAAAGGCAAGTTCAAAGGCCTGTATTTAAAAGTTTGCCGACCAACCAGTGAAGAATACGCCTCCTTTGTGAAGTTGCATGGGCGGTTACACAGTATGGGAGTGAATTGTAGGTTTAACCCATTCGTTAATATTACCGATCCAGAATATGTATCGATTGGCAATAACGTCACACTGTCACACTGTAATCTGATTGGGCATGATGGCGTAGTCGGTATGCTGAACAATGCTTACAACATGAAGTTGGATTCAGTGGGTAAAATCGTGATTGGTGATAATGTGTTTGTTGGGCATGGCTCAACAGTGCTACCCAATATTACGATTGGGTCGAATGTAATTATTGCCGCTGGGGCGATGGTCAACAAAGATGTGCCTGACGGCGTGATAGTAGGCGGTGTGCCAGCAAAACCGATTGGCCGTACAGAAGATCTGGCTAACCGTTTGAAAGAAAAAACAGAAACATTACCATGGGCACATATCATTAAAAAGCGTACAGGTTCATTCGACCCGAATGTTGAAAGAGAGCTTATTGCCTTGCGTGTAAAGTATTTTTATCCAGATGATAATAACTAGTTAGTGCAAGCGATTGGTAATAATTGCTGATTTAACGCATCCAATATAACGATATAACTTGTCGAAGGAAATTAGTGTAGCAAATTACAAGCTCATCAACTTTGGTAAGCGTGTTTCAGGCGTTACGTTCGGCAATTAAACGCTGATAGTCGTAATTTAAGTGTTTTCTGACGGCAGGTCAGGCCGGTCTACCTAAGATTGATGTCTTAAACATATTGTCATTCGAAGCTTAGCTTAATGTCTTTGAAGGTGTCAGCAATATATTCCAGTTGACCATAGATAAAGTAGATAATACCGCTCATTTGCAGGCTTTTGTCAATCGTGACGAGGATGCCACCATACACAAAGTTTTCCTCCCCATGAATGGCTGTATAGCTACCTTCAATCAATTCAAATCCTAGTGCCCCCGATAACAACAGAATAGCGGAGACAAAGAAGTTTGTTCTTGTCTTTTTGGGTAAATTCAGCCAGAACTTTAAGAAGTAGATGCAGCAAGTTGCTGCAACAATGATGTAGGGAAGAACCCATGCATACCGAAAAATACCAAGATTAATTGTGGCTTGTAATAATAAGCTCTCACTTGATCCCATTAGTGAATGCATAATCGGGGTAAGTTTTCTATGGAGTCCTGTTGCCAAATCGTAAGCCATTAACATAAAACCGAGAGATAGAACCGCCCAACGAGTTGAGTAACTATCTAACTGTGCTTTTTTGTAGAGATAAATAAACCAAAGTGGCACCGATGCCATAAACAAGATTGATACATGAAAAAAAGTGGTAAAAAGAAAAAGAGTCTTATAAAAA
>JAKPIR010000149.1 GCA_029549705.1 Pseudomonadota bacterium
CAACACTGCGCCGTCATGTATGGGGTTTAAAAATTTATTAGAGTGCCAAGAAGTCGAGAGCGGCCCTGTTTCGGATTCGCCATCACCGACGACGACGGTTACCAATAAATCTGGGTTATCGAAAGCCGCCCCGAACGCATGTGAAATGCTGTAACCCAGTTCACCACCTTCATGAATTGAGCCTGGCATTTCAGGCGTGCAGTGACTACCGATACCACCGGGGAATGAAAATTCTTTAAAAAACTGCCGTAATCCCTCCTCATCCTCACCCTTGTTTGGATAAATTTCGCTGTAGGTACCTTCTAAGTATATGGGTGCCAGCACGCCAGGCGCACCGTGGCCTGGGCCAGCAAGAAAAATAGCATTCAGGCCATATTTTTTAATTAAACGATTGATATGAATATACACAAAACTTAACCCTGGACTTGAACCCCAATGCCCTAGAAGGCGCTGCTTAATATGTTCTGGCTTAAGTGGTAGTTTCAATAGCGGATTATCGCGCAGGTATATCATGCCGGCCGCCAAGTAATTACAGGCGCGCCAGTAGGCATTGATGCTTTGAAGGTCGACCTCTGAAAGTGGTTGAGGTTCTGCAAGCTCGATACTGTTTTCTGAATGGCTCATCTGCTGTACCCGAAAAATACTAAAATTGATTACTTATCTGGCTCGGCCGCATGCATATGTTTAACGAGCAACACAGGCACGGTACTCTTACGTATGACGGTTTCAGCATCACTGCCTAGTACTAGGCGTTCCACGCCCCTTAGGCCGTGCGTACCCATCACGATTAAATCGGCGGGCCAGGCAGATGCTTCATCTAAAATTAACTTCGAAACGCGGTGACCGACGGTTTCTACCATTTTAGTCTCGGCCTTGACGCCTGATTTGGCGGCTTCGGACTCTGCACTTTTAAGCACTTTGTGCCCATTCTTGCGTAAGATATCGTCGATATACACTACATTGAACTCACCAGTGGCATCGGCAATTGGAAAATAGAGATCAATAACGTTGACAAATCGCAAAGTTGCCTGCTGGTTTTTAGCCAGTTTTATTGCCTCTATCATGCCGCAGTTTGAAGTGTCGCTACCATCTACTGGGCATAGTATGTGTTCGTACATTTTTTATCCTTTCGATTGCATAAAATGATTCAATGGTTCTGTGACGCTTAAATAACGGACTGTGCGCCTGAAATATTGGCGAGTATCAGCGGGTTATTGCGTTTTGACTGGGTAATTTCATCGTCGGGATAGCCTACAATAATCGGGGCTACCACTGTATAGTCAGCTGGAATGGCCAACATTGACCTTACTTTGGCAATACTAAAGGCAGGCAATGCGCTAGCAATAATACATGTGCCAAGACCCATTGCGCAGGCTGCCAGCATCAGGTTTTCTGCAGCCAGCCAGCAGTCTGCCTCAACAAATGGAACGGCCGCCTTCCCACAAATGAGTAAGAGCGTGTTAGCGTTATAAAAAATGTTGAAATCTGCTTGGTTAAAGCCCTCAAATTTCTGTGTGGTGTGTAAAGACCTCTGTTTGATTTGTTCCAGAAAAATCGGCTTGGCAATTGCAGAAAGCTGATGGAGCAGCTTTTTATCTTGCACAATAATAAAGCCCCACGGCTCTTGATGCATAGCGGTCGGCGCTCTCACCGCGGCTTCAAGCAAGGTGCGTAGGAGCGCTTGGTCAACCACGCGCGCTTTGTATTGTCTGACAGAGCGTCTTGCCAGAATCGTTTCAAAGATATTCATATCAACCTTAGGGGCTAGCATCATGGTTTGACCTCATCAATATAGGCCTAATAACAGTGCAACCACAGTAACAAGAATATGCGCGCTAAGAAATCCGCGCGAACACGTATAGTTAGCAGGAGGATATTTTTGTAATAAAATGAAAAACGTTAGTGTTGAGTGGGGAATTTGGCGTGATAGACAGCGTTGCCGAAATGATGGGACTAAATGCGTTGTGCCTATGGTTTGGCGTAAACTAAAACCATAGGCCCAACGAATGATTTAAAAGCTTTATTTACGCTTTGGCAGCATTCTAACCAGCGTATTGTCTTTTACAATATAGTGGTGAAACAAGGCCGCCACGGCATGTATGCCTATCAGGAAGTAACCAATGGTGCCTATTGTTTGGTGAATTTCTTTAATCCATTTGCCCGTTTCTTTATTTTCGGCAATTAAGGCTGGTAGCTCCAAGCCAAAAAATGGAATAGGCTTTCCAGCAGCGCTCAATAATGCCCAACCTAACAGCGGCATCACAATCATTAATCCATAAAGCGCCAAATGCACAAGTTTAGCCAGCACCATTTGCCAGCCTGGCGGATTGGGCTCAATGCTGGGGGTGGCACTGGTAACTCTGGCAAATAAACGCAGCCAAACCAGCACAAACACGGATAAGCCCAGCATAAAATGCCAGGATTTGAGGGCCTCGCGCGGGTCACTGCCTTTGGGGTACAGTTCACGCAATTCAATGCACGCGTAGACTGCAATAAACAATAACAACATGAGCCAATGCAGTGCGATAGATAGTGTGCTGTAGCGGCTGGTGGGTGGAGTTGCATTCATTTTTGCCTCCTTTGGCATTGAATTAATGGGATTATTTTTCTACTTGTTCAATCTATATTTTATGCTTGGGCGGATTTTTTGCCTAAAAACCACAGCCAGATAAATCCAGTAACGCCAGCAAAAAGCGAAGCTAACAAAACCCCAGTTTTGGCCATCAGCAAGTATTCAGGCTGGTTCTCAAAGCCGAGCTCTGCAATAAAAATAGACATGGTAAAACCAATGCCGCCCAACACCGAAACGGCTGCAACTTGGCTAAAACGTGTGCCTGTGGGCAGTTGACCAATGCCTAGTTTCAGCGCTAGCCAGCACGCGCCTGTGATGCCGATAAATTTACCGAAAAATAAACCAAACGCTACGCCAAGCATCACCGGATGCGTGAGAGTGTCACCCAATGAATTCAATTGAATTGGAATGCCCGCGTTAAAAATGGCAAAAATGGGAATGACGATAAACGCGACTGGTAGGTGCCAAACTTGCTCTAGGCGCTGTAATGGCGTTTGTACGCCTTTGACGCTTTCTTCTAAATTCTGTACCACGCTATAGAGTTTTTCATTAGTCAACAGACTGTCATCTTGATGGCGACTGGCAATAAAACGATCAATTAACTCATTGACGCGGTCGGCAAACAAGCTTGGGTCGTATTTTGACCGTGCAGGTACGGTGAATGCGCCTAACACACCCGCAAGCGTTGCGTGTACGCCCGATTGCAACAATGCATACCAAAGAAACACTGCAATAATAAAATAAGGCATCACTTTACGAATGCCAGCAAAATTAAACATAAAGAGTACCGCTAATAAAGCAAAAGCCGCTGCTAGCCAAGGCAGAGCCAATTCATGCGTGTAAAAAAGTGCGATGACCAGCACTGCACCTAAATCATCAGCAATTGCAAGGGCGACTAAAAAAGTAATTAGCGCTTTTGGCACACGGCTTGCAAGTAGCACGAGCGCCCCCACGGCAAAGGCAATGTCGGTTGCCATAGGAATTCCCCAGCCACGCATGGCCTCGCCTTCATGATTAAAGGCAAGGTAAATCAATGCGGGCACCACCATGCCGCCAATGGCAGCAATAATCGGCAATGCAGCCTGACGCATATCAGAAAGTTCGCCCACCATCATTTCGCGCTTGAGCTCCAACCCAACCACAAAGAAAAAGAGCGCCATCAGGCCATCATTCACCCAATGGTGCAGGCTCATATTAATGCCCCAATCGCCAATAGCGATTTTGACCGGGGTGTGGATGAAGTGTTGATAGGCTTCAGCCAAACTGCCATTGGCTAAAAACAGCGCAATCACCGCAGCGCCCATAAGGAGTAATCCACTGGTCGTTTGGCGGTGAATAAACTCTTCAAAGGGGGTTAATACACGATTAAACGCACGCTCCCAAGGGGCGTAAATAATACCCTTATCAGAGGATGGTGTTGATAAATGGTGTTGAGCCATGTAGTTAATTTCCTGTGAAACGTTAAATTCATATAAAACATACCACAAAATTGCAGCAACCGAGTGGTGTTTCTTGCAACGCACAAATACGCAAATTGCGGCTAATTTTAATATCAACCTTTTTCGATGCTCTGGAAGCCTTATAAAAAAAGGCTTCCAGAGCATCAATTTTTTCTCGATGTATTTTTATCACAGTTTTGAATCAAAATCGTGTCGCAATATGGCATCTCACTCCTTTATGTTGGCGGCGTGATAAAGCCCATTATGACGAATCAGCCATTTTTCAATTTCAACTGCAAAAAATACAATGCTTGATATGGCAAGGCAAACCATGAGTTCGTTCAAACTGAGAGGCTCCGTCTTAAATATAGGGTTGAGCGCGGGAATGTAAATTGTGGCCATCTGCAGTAAGAAGGTGAATATGACAGCCACTGCCATGGGTTTGTTTGTAAAAATTCCTATACGCCATAGTGATTCTTTTTCAGAGCGAATAGCCAAGACGTGGCCGAGTTGGCTCAACACCAGCACCGTAAATGCCATGGTTTGCCAGTGCGCCGAGCCGCTGTGGTAGGCCCATGCCTGTGTGAATAACGTGATGCCTGCCATGAGCAAGCCAACCCAAACCATATGCTGCCACATGCCCCCAGCAAACAGGCTCTCAGTGGCTTTGCGTGGTGGGCGTTGCATGATGCCCTGCTCGGCAGGTTCTGCGGTGAGCGCGAGTGCAGGCAGGCCGTCGCTCACGAGGTTAATCCATAAAATATGAATGGGTAGCAGTGGAATTGGCAAGCCTAAAAATGGTGCTAGAAAGATTGTCAGTATTTCGGCTGAATTGGTGGTAACAACATAACGAATAAATTTTCGGATGTTGTCATATAGATGACGGCCATAGCGTACGGCATGTACTATGGTGGCAAAGTTGTCGTCCAGTAAAATCATGTGTGCGGCTTCACGCGCGACATCGGTACCGCCTTTGCCCATGGCGATGCCAATATCCGCCGCTTTAAGGGCAGGTGCGTCGTTGACGCCATCGCCTGTCATGGCAACAATTTCGCCTTTGTCTTGCAAGGCACGTACAATTTTTATTTTCTGCGCAGGATCCATGCGTGCGTAAACCCGAACGTGTTCGACTTCTGTTTCAAAGTCTTGCTGGCTAAGCTCTGCTAACGTTGCGCCCGACATTACTCTTCTATCGTTATCAGCCAATATGCCTATCTCAAATGCAATAGCGCGTGCGGTGGCTGGGTGGTCGCCGGTAATCATCACAGGTGTAATGCCGGCAGTTTTGCACATTGCCACCGCTTGTTTTGCCTCAATGCGCGGCGGGTCAATAAGCCCAACAAGACCTATAAAGACTAAGTCAGATTCAATCTCTTCGTGTTCAACACCATTGGGTAGTAAATCCCAGTGGCGATAGGCAAAAGCCAGTACCCGCAATCCGTTGGCGGCCATTTTTTCCGCCTGCTGCAATAATGCGGTTTGGTCAACCGCTTGCTCATGGTTTGAAATTAACTGCCTTCTGCACTTTGCTAAGACCGCTTCAGGTGAACCTTTGGTAAAGGCGATGATGCCATGATTGTTGCGATGAAACGTGGTCATGCATTTACGGTCTGAGTCAAAAGCCAGCTCTTTTAGCCTTGGCATTTCATGCTCAAGCGCAGATTTTAGCCAGCCTGCTTCTTGTGCAGCACTCAGTAACGCAGCCTCAGTGGCTTCTCCCTGAATTGCTTGCTGGCTGTCAAGGTGCGCGTCGTTGCTTAACGCCATGGCCTGAAAAAGAGTTTGCCATGGCGCATGGGGCTGAAGGTTTTGCCAGTGTTTTTCAAGTGTATTGTTGCAATATAAAGCGGTGACATGCATTTTGTTTTGTGTAAGCGTGCCTGTTTTATCGGAACAAATAAATGTCACTGAGCCTAAGGTTTCAACTGCAGGCAGGCGGCGAATCAGCGCATGCTGTTTGACCATTTTACGTGCGCCTAAAGCAAGCGATATGGTCACGACGGCAGGCAGCGCTTCAGGAATAGCTGCGACAGCCAAACTGATGGCCGTCATGAACATCAAAATGAGCGGCTCACCTCGTAGTAGACCAATGACAAACACCAGCATACATATTACAAGTGCAGCGATGGCAAGCCGTTTACCAAAAGCTGCCAAGCGTTTTTGGAGTGGTGTTTTGCCGTCATCATGCGCCCCGATTAGTGCCGCAAGTTTGCCAAGTTCGCTTTGCAACCCCGTGGCAATGACAATGCCTCGCCCACGACCATAAGTCACCACTGTGCCTTTGTACGCCAGGCAGACTTTGTCACCAAGCGGTGTTTCTATATCAGGTAATGGTTGTGTTTGCTTTTCAACGGCAACTGATTCGCCTGTCAAGGCAGATTCGTCAACTCGCAATTGTGCGGTTTCGGTAATCCGAAGATCAGCAGGCACCACGCTACCTGCCTCTAGCAACACAATATCTCCAGGCACGAGTGAAGCGGCATTTACATTCAGAATTTGCTGGTCGCGCATAACACGCGCGTTGACCTCAGACATTTTTTTCAAAGCCGCCATGGCGCGTTCTGCCCGATACTCCTGAATAAATCCAATGGCCGTGTTGAGTAGAACGATGACTAAAATGGCAATGGTGTCTTGAATATCGCCCACCAAGCCAGAAATCACCGCTGCTGCGATGAGCACCATGACCATAAAGTCAGTTAATTGGTCAAGTAACATGCGCCACGTTGCACGTCTTTGTTTCTCCGGCAGAGCATTCTGACCATGAATGCTCATAAGCGCGTCGGCCTGAGCGTGACTTAAACCCGTTTGGTGGTTAGAGTTAAGCTTACGATCCACCTCCTCGATGGTTAGTGTATGCCATTGATTTGATTTGTTAATTTTATTTACCATGTTGATACATCACCAATGTATTGAGCACATACAGTAAAAGTAGGCCCAAGCTTATCCATGTGAGTTTTAGAACGGCTGGTTTTTGCGGACGAAACGTGATGCCGATAATGACAAGTGTACTCATCATCACAGCTGTAAAAGCAGTCAATGCATGCCCTGCCTCAACGTGGGTAAACAATGAGTCTTGGGTGTAGAAAATATCATCTATTGCGAGGTAAATAATATTAAATAGATTACTGCCAAGCAGATTGGCAATGGCCATATTGACAGCGCCAATACGCAGTGCTGATATGGTCACGACAATTTCAGGGGCTGACGTGACCGCCGCCACGAGTAAGGTGCCAACAAAACTTTGCCCCCAACCCATGATGAGTGCAATATCACTGGCAACAAAAGGTAGCCAAGTGCCTGCCGCAATGACGACAAGCGCTGCAGCTAAGTAACCAACAATAGCCTTCTGGAGCGTGATGTTAGGGTAGCGCTCTGTGGAAGCTTCGGTATAGGCGTCAATAGTGCGTTGTTCGTATCGATGAACTGCACGAATTGCAACAAAGTAAACAAGTACAAAAAATGGCGTATATAAGCCAATATGGCCCAACTTTGGACTCATGCCAGCTTGGTCAAGTAGCAGGCTAAATCCTGCAAAAGCAATCATCAATGCGCCTAGAGAGGTCGATAAGATATGCCCTTGTGCGGCGCGGCTGTATAGCGTTTCGCGCTGATAAAGCGCATCTAAAATGACAAGAAATGCTAGATTAAATACAGTACTCCCCAAGGCGTTGCCTACAGCAATATTGGGCGCATTCACGGCAGTTACGGCGGTAATGCCCGCAACAAGTTCAGGTAGTGAGGTGGCCGTTGCGAGCAGAATCAGCCCTACCCATGAGGCCGACATGCCAGTTTTTTCGGCAATAATGTCACCATAGCGCGAAAGATAATAGCCCGCATAACCGATGCTCACTAGACAGGTGAAAAGTTTTAGCCAGAGTATCAAATGAAGTGCCTTGCAAAAAAAATTTAAGAGATAGAGGCGCTACGCTTGTATTTAAGTATATCTAGCGATGGCTTGCCACTTTAATGCTTTTTGCAAGCGCGGGTTATGCGGGTGAACACGTATTTAC
>JAKPIR010000158.1 GCA_029549705.1 Pseudomonadota bacterium
TATTGTTTCCGCAACATCCATAGGTGCAGCAGCGCAATATCGCGGAGAAGGTAATACTTCAACAGCGTTTAATGGTGGAGATACGCTAAAACTTACTGGCTTAGTGGCAGGCAGTTACTCGCTCACGGCATTAGCCAATGAAACCGACAATATGGAAATTTTAGATATCCGTGATGCAATCAATACCGTACTCAATATCACCAGTCTTGATGTACGTAATTTTGTGGATGGCGGTAATGCTTCTAACATGTGGATTAAGGCTAACGCCGGCGACGTATTCAATTTCAGTGCGGTTGCTGGTGAAACCCTGCAATCGTTTAATGTAGCCAATGGTGTTGATTATGTGGTTTTTGATGCGACTAACACGCAAGTCGCGGCCATTCACTGGCAAACAGCTTAGTATTTTTTAATGGCTCAACAACTGACTGAACAAGCTGATTTACCTGAACATGGGCTAGATAAGCAAGGGGTACTCACCGCAATCACAGCGCTTTCTGGCGCCAATGTGGCTGGTGCCGCTAAATTACGCAAAGTGGTTTCCTCTCTGATGGACCGCACTGATAACTGGTCAAGTCAGGTTGCGCATGTCCATCAATCTGAATTTCCAGCCTATTATTTAAAAGCGACGTTAGGTGAAATACTCGATTTACCTGGCAATATTGCGCTGATTCGCCTGTTTGGTGGCGGCTATTTGCTCATGCGCCGCTTTCAGCAACGCTGGCAAACGGTGAATCAAATTGGTGAAGTGGTGGCCGATGTGCCAATAAGTGCAAGTGATGCACATGCGGAAGCCGTCGTTTTCAGATTATCCTCACAAACCTCCTCAGAAGGTTTAGATTCACTCAAAGCGTTGTGGCCAGCACTTAGGGGTGCGTGGGCCGAGGTGGGCATCGCCAGTTTTTTGATTAATGCCGGCTTGCTATTGCTGCCCTTATTTTCAATGCTGGTTTACGATAAAGTCGTGAGTAACGGCGTGTTTGAAACGCTTTGGGCGCTCACCATCGGCATGCTGGTGTATCTGCTCACGGATACAGCCATGCGGATGGTGCGTGCTTGGTCTACCGAGCGTGTGGCTGAAGATTTAACACGCAAAAGTGACGAATCGCTCTGGAAAAAACTGGTTGCGCAAAAAGATATCGCTGGTGGTTTCGCCCGATTTTTAGCCAATTATCGCGATCTCTCCGTTTCACGCGATTTTGTCTCGTCTACTTATTTGCTCACCCTTGCAGACTTACCTTTTTTACTGCTCTACCTGTTAGTCATAGGCATCATTGCCTGGCCACTGTTAATTGTGGCATCAATCTTGGTGATTTTATACGCCATAGTAGGCTTTGCCATGCAAATACGCACCAATCGCCTTGCTAAAGAATCTGAGCAACATAACACGCGTAAACTCACCTTTATGGGTGAAGTGCTAGGCGCGCTCGATGTGGTGCGCACAGTACCGCGCGCAGGTACCTTTTTGCGACGCTGGTTAGAGTTTTCAGATACCGCGTCAGATATTGATAGTGCAAGACGTTTAGCCACTAGCCACAGCAGTACCTTAGCTGCTGGTATGCTCACATTAAGCACCGTGGTGATGTTGGCAACTGGCGCTTATTTGATTGAAGCACGCGCGCTCTCGGTGGGCGGTTTGATTGCCTGCAACCTGCTTGCCGCGCGCGCGATGTCATTAGTCACATCGCTTTTTATGGTGGTCGGCAAATGGCAGGACTTTAAACGTGCAGCACAACGCATGGAGGGCATGCTGGAAACGGACAAAGTGCGTGAATTTGTTCCTAGAAATGAAGTGCTAGGTAACCTTGCGTTAATCGGGTTAACAAAAGCCTACCCTGAAAGACCGGTAGCGCTAGACAACATTACCCTCAACATTGCAGCGGGCGAGCGTGTTGCTTTGCTAGGCCGGCCAGGCGCAGGTAAAACGACATTGTTACGCTGTCTGGCAGGGTTAAGCAAGCTGGATGCAGGGCAGATATTGGTTGATGGTCTATCGCTTGAGGACATCGCACCTTTTGACCGGGCACACTGGTTAGCTTGGAAATCGCAAGACCCTGCCTTATTTGCTGGTACGCTGGAAGATAACCTAACCGTTTCAGGCAGTAATGTGAATAGTGAACGGTTTTTACGCGCATTGTGGGCTTCAGGATTAGAAGATGAATTTAAAAGTGGCCGCTTATCGTTAGGCATGCAAATTGATGAACGTGGCAGTAATTTATCGGGTGGTCAGCGCCAAAAAGTAGCGCTTGCACGCACGTTTGCACAGCCTTGCCGTATTTTATTATTAGATGAACCCACGCTGGGCCTAGACCCAGATAGCGAACGTTTATTGGCCGACCGTTTGCCACAACTGTTGAGCGCACAGGATATTTTAATCATGACAACCCATAGCGCCATTATGTTGGGTGTTGCCCAGCGGGTGATTGCGATTGATGCAGGTAAAGTGGTGGCTGACGGGCCAAGAGAAAAATTGTTGCGCGTGGGTTAAGTTGTTTTAATTACTTAACATTGTTTTACAATTAACATCAGGTGGCCTGATTAGCATTCCATCTGATTGATTTAATAAGACTTTTAAATATTTTCTAAAGACAAACCCGGCAGTAAAAACCATTTTAAACACAAGGATTGTGTTACAATTCGCCCAAGAACCGCAAGTGAATTGCGGTATTTTTACGAATTTTTGAAAGGACCTCATATGACGCAAATCATCATCGACCACAATCCATCACAAGAAAAATTGAAAGAATTAGGTGTTTCTAGCTGGTCAATTTGGGATTGCGAACCATCCAAGTTTCCATTGGATTTCGGCATGACAGAAAGCGCTTACGTGCTGGAAGGCGAAATTCGTGTTACACCACAAGGTGGCGAAACAGTGGTCATTAAAGCCGGTGATTTTGTAGTATTTCCAAAAGGCTTAAAATCAAACTGGGAAGTAACAAAACAATTGAAAAAGCATTACAAGCATTCTTAATTGAATTTTTAATTGTAAAGTTTAAAATGAGCCTTGAGAAATCAAGGCTTTTTTATTGGTTAAATTATGGCTTAATTTCTCCGAGAAAAAATATATGCTCTACGAGCCTTTTTTTATAAGGCTCGCAGGGCAGCCAAAAAGGTTAGTCTGTGTTAAAGACTAAAATTGACTTTTTTACTGCTATTTAAAGCAGACAAAATGGCTGTTATAGGAGAAGGAAAATGGCAAAAATTACAGTTGAAAAACCCAGCCCAGAAAAGCTTGCTTCACTTGGGGTAACGCGTTGGCCAATTTGGACTAAAGAAGTTTCAGAGTTTCCGTGGAGTTATAGTTCACAAGAAATTGCCTATATTTTAGAAGGCGAAGTGACGGTGATAGAAAAGGGCGGCGAAGCGGTGAGTTTTGGCGCGGGTGACTTGGTGACTTTTCCGTCAGGCTTAAGTTGCACTTGGCAGGTAAAAAAGGCGCTACGCAAGCATTATCATTTTGATTAAAAATTAAGCAATATTGGCTTAAAAATAAGCACCATCTTGTTCGATGCTCTACAAGCCTTGTAAATAAAGGCTCGCAGAGGCATAAAATTTTCACGGGGCTATTTTGCCTTAAATTTCTGCCAAAATTGCGGCTTTCAATGCGTTTATATTTTGTGCAGTAAGCGCTTGGCCTTTTTGGGATGACACAATAAAACTATCTTCTGCGCGATTACCTAAGGTGTTGATTTTAGCGTTGTGCACTTCAATATTGAGCAGTAATAAAATGCGCGCCAGTGATGCCAGTAAGCCTGGGCGGTCGTTGGCGATGATGTCTAACTTGTGATTACGCTGGTCGGTTTCTTCAACAATATTGACTTGCGTGTCAATCGGCATGTGCTTGACTTGGCGGCTGATGCGGCCTTGCAGCGGCGCCTCTAAAGGCGTGTTGCTATCAAGTTTTTGCGTCAACTCATGCTCAATAAATTTAAGCAAGTCGCTGTAACTGACTGATTTTCCAAATTCATCTAGCACAATAAACGTATCTAGCGCGTAGTTGTGGTCGGTGGTATAGATTTTGGCTTCAGCAATACTGAAGCGCATGCGGTCAAAAAAGTTACAAATACGCGCGAATAAATCGTGCTGATCTTTGGCGTAAATCATCACTTGTATGCCATCACCATTAGGGCTTAAGCGTGCGCGGACAATGGGTTTTGCACTGAGTAAATGCGGCGTGAGCAGGCGGCTGTGCCAAGCAATTTCGTCACTTTCATGGCGGATTAAATAAGGTTCACCAAACGTTTGCCAGATTTGCTCGTAAGATTGCTGGCTTAAGCCGAATTGTTTGAGTTTGGCAGCGGCTTCTAGCTTGCGCGTGGCAATGGCTTGCTGCACGTATTGCGCTTGGTTAGCCAGCGCATTTTTGGTGGCGTCAAATAAATTTTCCAGCAAACGCGCTTTCCATGCGTTCCACACCGATGGGCTGGTGCCGCGAATATCAGCCACAGTGAGCAAATATAAGGCGGAGAGACGGCGTTCGTTTTGTACAAACTGCGCAAATTGCTCAATGACGTTAGGGTCAGATAAATCAGATTTTTGTGCTGTGGATGACATTTTCAAATGCGCCTCAACCAGCCAACTGACGAATGTGCAGTCAGCCTTGGGTAATCCGTGCATTTTGCAAAACCTGGCAGCATCCACCATGCCGAGTGTTGAGTGATCGCCGTCACGGCCTTTGGCAATGTCGTGAAAAAGCGCCGCGATGTACAGAATGTGCGGCGCATCAAAAGTGGCAAACAATTTGCTGCAGAGTGGAAATTCATGCTTGAGTTCTGGCTTGGCAAAGCGCCGCAAATTAGCCAGCACATTTAAAATATGCTCATCCACCGTATACACATGAAACAAATCATGTTGCATTTGCCCGATGATTTTGCCAAAAGCCGGAATGTAGGCTCCTAAAATACCATACCGATTCATGGCGCGAAGGGCGTGATTCACGCCGTTTGGCTGCGATAAGATTTCAATGAACAGTTTTTTGTGGGTAGAATTTTGCCTAAAGTCTCGATTGACCGCTTTTTTTACTCGTTGTAAATTTCGCAATAGTCCAGACCCCATGCCGCTTAATTCCGGATGCTGCTGCAACAGTAAAAATGCCTCAAAAATGGCGGCAGGGCGCTGTTGCAATAGGCTTGCGTGCGTTGCTTCTAATAACTGATTTCTGGCTTCAAAGTATTGATTGACGGGCTGGATGACAATCGGCGCTTTAGAAGTGCGCTGCTGAAGTGATTTTAATAAAATTTCATTCATTAAACTAATAAATTTAGCACTGCGATAGTAGCTTTGCATCAGCTGTTCGCTGGCGCGTTTTCTGGTAGAACTCACATAACCCAGCTCAGAGGCCAGCGCATTTTGAAAATCAAATAACAAGCGGTCTTCACGCCGGTTACTTAAAAAGTGTAGTCGAATGCGCAGGGTCTGAATGGTCAGCTGATGTTGCTTAATTTTTCGTGCCTCTAGCGGCGTAAGGATGTTTAATGCCACGAGTGCAGCCCATGGGTTGCTGGCAAACTTTACGCGCGCGCGCCTTGCCTCTGCCATATGCATACTCAGGTAAACCCATTCAATAGTATGCAAATCACGTAAACCGCCCGGACTTTCTTTGATATTGGGCTCTAAATTATAGGCGGTGTCGTTAAACCTTGCGTGGCGCAGGTTTTGCTCTTTCAGTTTAGAGTTGTAGAACTTCTCTATAATGGCAGATGTTGCTAACGTGTTGTCAATTTCTACTAAAAAGCGCTCATACAACACTTTATCGCCAGATAAATAACGAGATTCCATCAAGTTGGTTTGTACGGTGAGGTCTTTCTTGGCTTCTATCATGCACTCGCTTAAGGTGCGTACGCTGTTGCCAACATGCAGACCAACATCCCAAAGCTGCCCGACTAGCGATTCAATTTTTTGGTTAAGCGCTTGGCTGTCGTTGCTTGTATCTGGCAGCAAGATGAGAAGATCAATGTCAGAATAAGGGTAAAGTTCACCACGGCCATAGCCGCCTACCGCAATCAGGCAGCAATGCTCATCCATCTGCATGTGCTGCCAAATGGAGGCGAGTAAGCCATCCACCAGTTGGCAATGCTGTTTAAAAAGGCGCCGAGGGCTAGGGTGTTTGTAAAAGTCGGCTTTGATGCTTTCAAATCCAGCCCTAAGCTGCAGACGACAGGCGTTTAGGTGATGCTGTTGACCATTCACACCCTGTTGTAGGCCTGGCCGTAACATGTGTATTACACAAAGGCGGGTATTGCAGGTGCGCCAGCCGATAAAGTCATCACTTCAAAGCCAGATTCTGTCACCAATATGGTGTGTTCCCATTGCGCTGAAAGGCTACGATCTTTCGTGACGATAGTCCAGCCATCCGGCATTTGTTTGATGTCGCGCTTCCCCGCATTAATCATCGGTTCAATGGTAAACATCATACCTGCCTGCAACTTTAGCCCTGTACCGGCCTTGCCATAGTGCAACACTTGCGGATCTTCATGAAAGCCTTTGCCGATACCGTGTCCACAAAATTCACGCACAACACTATAGCCGCTTTTCTCAGCAAAAATTTGAATGGCGTGGCCAATGTCGCCCAAAGTTGCACCAGGCTTCACTTTTGAAATTCCCAGCCACATGGCCTGATAGGTGATTTCACACAAGCGCTTGGCCTGTGCGCTGACTTCACCCACATAAAACATACGGCTGGTATCACCATGGTAACCATCTTTAATCACCGTAATGTCTATGTTGACGATGTCGCCATTTTTCAGCGCCTTATCACTGGGTACGCCATGGCAAATTTGTTGATTGATGGAGGTGCAAATGGATTTTGGGTAAGGCTTGTGGCCACCTGGGGCATAGTTGAGCGGGGCGGGGATGGTTTTTTGCACATCCACCATGTAGTCATGACAAAGCTTATCGAGTTGATCCGTCGTTACGCCGTGCACAACATATGGCGCAATAAAATCGAGCACTTCAGCAGCAAGCCTGCCTGCAACGCGCATTTTTTCAATCTCTTCTTGATTCTTAATGATAACGGCCATGAGACACTAAATAATGTGAAATAAAAGCACATTTTAGCATAGCGCACGCCCAGATTTTTATCATCAAAATGAAAGCTTCTATGGCCTAAATTAGCACTCAACCTTTTTGGCTACCCTGCAAGCCTTTATTTATAAGGCTTGCAGAGCATAATTTTTTTCTCGATAGAATTACAAATGCAATAAAGTATTTTTAAATACGATTTATATAAAAATTGTGCAATATTTAATCTGCATATAAACAAAAAAAACCCGCAACAGGATAAAGTGTTGCGGGTTAACGGGAGCGAAAATTGGAGATCTACGCCTGAATTTTAAATAGCAAAGCGCGTGCCAACTATAATAATGATTAAATACAGTGAGTTAAGCTACAGGCAATCTATTTTATTTGGCTACATTTTGGCTGTATACAGCCAATTGGTTGAAAAAAGCCATGATGTTGCAACCAAATCGCTAAAGCCAACGCATTGTATTACTGAAAATCGTTTCAATTTAACGGCTGTAATTCACGCCCGTAATGCGCGCAAAATGCTGGTAAACGATGGTGCTTGGTGGTATGATGCGCGCTCTGCAAATAAGCAGAGCATTAACTTAATAAAATCTACACACAGCCTATTCAAGGGTGCTTGTCGATTTAAAGCATAAAATATGTTTTAAATCAAAGTGTTGCTAGTGCTGTGTGCATTCATAACCCATTGAAAAGAGAGAAACTATGTCAGTCACTATGCGTGATATGTTAGAAGCCGGCGTTCACTTCGGCCACCAAACCCGTTACTGGAACCCAAAAATGGCACCGTATATTTTTGGTGACCGCAACAAAATTCATATTGTTAACCTTGAAAAAACATTGCCTTTGTTTGAAGAGGCGCTAAAGCACGTCCGCACATTGGCCGCAAACAAGGGTCGCATTTTATTCGTAGGTACAAAACGCCAGGCACGCGACATCGTCAAAGAAGAAGCATCGCGCGCTGGTTGTGCCTATGTGAATCATCGCTGGTTAGGCGGAATGCTGACTAACTTTAAAACAGTGAAACAATCGATCAAACGCTTGCATGATTTTGATGCGATGTTGCTTGATGGCAGTTTAGATAAATTCGGTAAAAAAGAAGCGCTTGGCTATAAACGTGAAATTGAAAAATTAGAGCGCTCAATTGGCGGTATTAAAGAAATGGGTGGCTTGCCAGATGCCATTTTCATTATCGACGTTGGCCATGAAAGTGGTGCAATTACTGAAGCTGCTAAATTAGGCATTCCAGTGATTGGTATTGTTGATACAAACAACTCACCTGACGGCGTTGCGTTTGTAATCCCAGGTAACGATGACTCATCACGCGCAATTCGTCTATATGCACGCGGTATTGCAGATGCGGTACTAGAAGGTCGTAGCGCAGTGATTTCTGACATCGTCAAATCTGCCGCTGAAGAAGTTGCCCCAGCAACAGAAGCTGAAGCTGTTTAATAAACGATAAAGAAAAAGGGGCTTTGTGCCCCTTTTTTAATTACTAAAAATTCAATTAAAACATAATAATAAACGCATTAATTAATGTGGTTTATAGATAATTTAGGAGCTAAAAATGGCTGAAATTACCGCAAGCATGGTGAAGGAATTACGTGAGCGCACCGATGCGCCAATGATGGATTGTAAAAAAGCTTTGACAGAAGCTGAAGGCGATATGACACGTGCAGAAGAAATCTTACGTGTACGTTTTGGCAACAAAGCAAGCAAAGCAGCAGGTCGTGTCGCGGCCGAAGGCACCGTGGGGATTAGCATCAGCGCAGATGGTAAATCGGGAGCCATGATTGAAGTGA
>JAKPIR010000202.1 GCA_029549705.1 Pseudomonadota bacterium
TAACACCAATCAAATCCGCTGCACATCGTGCCGTCGTACCAGCAACAAAATGCTCTATTAACTTAGCCTGCTTAGCTGAATTTAATCTGCTCTTTCTCATGCCGTCCTTATAACATTTTATGTGTTATCTAGGACAGCCCCTACAATTTTTGTCACACCAATCACAGGAAGCCATGATGGCCACTCGTAATAAGTGTTGCCGTTATTGGTGTCCTTGCCATAAGAAGTTGTCAGTTTGCTCGATTGCACAATATGCACTTCATTGGTAGTGACCACGCGACGTAAACTTAATGTCCAAAATATCAGCTTAATCACTGCAATAAGCAGCACAATGCCAATAATGGGTAAAATGTATTGCGCGATTTCTGGCATATCAACCTTTCACTGAGAGATTATTATTGGGTAACTCTAATGTTTTTTTGCTTTTCCAGCTTCGTTTTCTGCGGTCTTTTTGGCTTTTAGTTCTGCACGTTGTGCAGTTTTTCTTCGACGCATACTCACAATTCCTTCCCCAGATTTTCGTTTATCTTCATCTTCTGCAAAAGGATTACTCCCTTGTTTGTATTGCACACGCAATGGCGTGCCAGAAAGCTGAAAAGTACGGCGGAAGGTTTTTTCTAAAAAGCGCGTATAGGCATCTTTTACGCCATCTACATGGTTGCCGTGAATGACCACAATCGGTGGATTACTGCCGCCTTGATGCGCGTAACGTAATTTGGGGCGTATGCCTTTGCTAATGGGTGGCTGATGCTGCTGAAGCGCATCAATCAATACACGTGTCAGCTGTGGCGTTGAGAGTTTGGCAAAAGCGGCTTTAAATGCAATATCTACTGATTTAAATAACTCAGGCAAGCCTTTTTTACGTAATGCAGAAATATAATGAAATTCAGCAAAGTCCAAAAACATCAGTTTACGGTCAATTTCACGCTTTATCCAATCGCGCTCTTCTTCTTTGAGGCCATCCCATTTATTAATAGCCACCACCAGTGCACGGCCGGCATCCAATATATACGCTGCCACGTGGGCATCTTGCTCGGTAATGCCTTCCTGTGCATCCACCACCAATATCACCACATTGGCCTCTTCAATCGATTGAATGGTTTTAATCACAGAGAATTTTTCAATTGCCTCCAACACGCGACCGCGTTTGCGTACCCCTGCGGTATCGATTAGCGTGTAATGCTTGCCGTTTTTTTCTAAATCAATTGAAATTGAATCTCGGGTTGTGCCTGGCTGGTCAAACGCAATCACGCGCTCTTCACCCAATAACGCATTCACCAAAGTGGATTTACCCACATTCGGGCGGCCAACAATGGCAACCTTGGGTACTCTGTCACCTAAATTTTCAATTTCAGGCTCATTTTCGACCTCCTGAAAATGCTCAAGCGCTAATTCGATAATATCTTTCACGCCCTCACCATGGGCTGAAGAAATAGAAAGCGGGTCCCCAAGACCAAGTTCATGAAACTCTGCACTGACAACCGCTTTATTCATTCCCTCGGTTTTGTTCACTGCGAGTAGTACAGGACATTTACAGCGGCGTAACCGGTTCGCTATCTCCATATCTTGCGGCGTTGCACCTTGACGGCCATCCACAAGGAAAATAATCACATCGGCCTCATCAATAGCCAGCAACGTTTGCGTCGCCATCGCCTTGAGTATGCCACTATCAGTATTCGGCTCAAACCCGCCTGTATCGACCACCAGATAAGGCTGACTACCGCCTAAACCACGGCCATAATGACGGTCGCGCGTAAGCCCTGGCAAATCAGCAACGAGCGCATCGCGGCTTTTCGTCAGTCGATTAAATAATGTTGATTTTCCGACATTAGGTCGGCCAACCAGAACAACGGTGGGTAACATGAAAACCTTCTATTGATTACAACACAACACAGAATATGGATGAACAATTAAGTAGCTGCAAAAATGCAACTTTACTTTTAAAAAGAACTTGCTCAGTGCGTTGGTTTATTCAATTTTTTAATATATGTTGATTACTTTACTTGCACAGCATAAAGGCCGCCGTCACGCGTTTGCGCCAGCACCGTCGTGCTATTTAGCAACACCATTTGCGGTAGCACCGCACTACTGCCCAGCTTAACTCTTGAAGCCAATGCGCCTTCATCACGGGTTAAAAAATGAAGGTAGCCTTCTAAATCACCCACAGCTATATAATTTCCCATAGGGACTGTGATTGAAATTTGACGGTTTTTTAATGCCGCCTGACGCCAAAATGTTTTACCCGTTGTATAGTCG
>JAKPIR010000233.1 GCA_029549705.1 Pseudomonadota bacterium
GATTGGTCATGACCATGGGTAAAGGTGGTGTTGGTAAAACGACTGTTGCCGCGGCAGTTGCTGTCGAGTTGGCAAGTCGCGGATTAGCCGTGCACCTCACCACATCAGACCCTGCCGCTCATCTATCAGACACACTCAACGGTACATTAGACAATCTAACGGTAAGCCGCATTGACCCGCAGGAAGAAATTGAACGGTATCGTCTGCATGTTCTGGAAACAAAAGGTGCGAAGCTTGATGCACACGGTCGCGCTCTGCTAGAAGAAGACCTACGTTCACCATGTACCGAAGAAATTGCCGTATTCCAAGCCTTCTCACGCATTATTCGTGAAGCTGGGAAGAAGTTTGTTGTAATGGATACTGCACCTACTGGACATACATTGTTATTGTTAGATGCAACCGGTGCCTATCATCGAGAAGTCGCTCGCCAAATGGATAAGGCTCACTTGCAATTCACTACACCAATGATGCAATTACAAGATCCAAAACAAACCAAAATACTCATCGTGACGCTGGCAGAAAAAACGCCTGTGCTAGAAGCCGCCAACTTGCAATCGGACCTTCGTCGTGCAGGTATTGAGCCTTGGGCTTGGGTGATTAACAACAGTGTTGCCGCAACCACAACGACTTCTGCTTTATTGCACCAAAGAGCGCTTAATGAATTAGTTGAAATTAACGCTGTGGCTAAAAAGTATTCAACCCGTTATGCAGTTGTGCCAATGCTTAAAGATGAGCCAGTAGGTTTGAACAGATTGCTACAATTAACAGATAATGCGCATTTGTGAATTGAATAATTTCTTAGAATAATGGGTTCACTAGATTTGATCAATGCTATTCAGCATTATAACCATCGTTATTCTAATTTAACATTGTGAGGAGATTATCATGAACAGAAGAGAAGCTTTACTGAGCGGCGCAGCACTTGCAGCAGCAACTTTTGTTGGCTATGCAAAAGCTGCAGAAATGGAACATCATCACCATGCGGCAATGGTCAATGCTGGGCTGGTCGCTGCGGCGGCGGATTGTATTCAAAAGGGCCAAGTTTGCCTGAGTCACTGCCTGCAACTACTTGGGCAAGGCGATAAGGAAATGGCCGCCTGTGCAAAAAGTGTCAATCAGATGCTGGCGTTGTGTGGCGCGCTGCAATCACTGGCTAACCAAGAATCTGCCTACCTGCCGCAGCTTGCAAAGATTGCCATGGACGCCTGCAATCTATGTGAAGATGAATGCAAGAAACACGCAGACAAACATGAAGCCTGTAAAGCCTGCGGTGAAAGCTGCAATGCGTGCGCTAAAGAATGTAAGAAAATTGCCGCTTAATTTTTAGCGAGAATATTCACCAGAAAATCTAAGGGCCATTAGGCCCTTTTTTTATCTAAACCCTGATGATGCCTTACCATGAAATAGACGCACTTTTAGCGCTATTCAAACATCAAAAACACACGCCATTTTGCACGATAAAAAATTGATGCCCTGCGAGCCTTTATTTACAAGGCTCGCAGGGCATCAAAAAAGGTTATGTAAATTTTAGCTGGCTTTGTGTGTTTTTTTAGGATTTTTAGTTTTTTACAGTTAGTCACGTAAAAATCTTTCGCCTAACCTCTCACGCGCTGGTAAATTTTCCTTGGTCGGCATCTGCCAGCAAGTTGATTAAATCTTCACCGCTGAGTGACAACGCATATCCCAAAACGCCACTGCCAATCACCACTGTTGGATAATCTTTTACGCTAATATCGAGTAAAATTTTAATCGCATCTGGCAGTGCGATGGGCGGAACGGCGCCCACCACATAGCCGGTGGCCGTCTGCACTTCGTCAAACTCGGCCATGCGGCACTTACGCGCATTCAAATGCTGACGGAGCACTGCCCAATCCGCACGGCCGCCGCCCGCCACCGCCAGCAGCACGAATTGCTCAGACTCCGCTTTAAACAGCACACTTCTCACCACAGATTGCGGATCAAGTCCCTGTGCGCTAAGCAAGGCTTCTAAATTCCGAATCGGCTTTTTATCTTCAGTCAGCGGAATTTCAATGACCCTGTAGGCAATGCCTTGCTGCTGCAGCAGTTCAGTGACAGGAGATGTAATTTCAGCGCTCATGATAAATCCCTTTACTTAGGTTAATAATGCTCATCGTAAGTATAAGAATCAACTTTTTTGTCGATAAGCTTGGCTAGTTTTTTCATGCTTTTTTCATATGTTGCGACGCTTGAAACACTACCAACAAATACAGTTTCACGCTGATAATTAAGCTCCAAGCCATTTCTACCTTCGCTTCCTCTAAAATTCTGCACAGCCAGCGTTAAACTTTTCACCTCATTTGCGTTAAAAATTAAAGCTAGCTCTGCATCGGCAAAACCGATGATTTCTTGCGCTGTATCGTACCAAACCACCAGTGGCTGTGCTTTCGAAATAATCGACTTAAAGCAATCAGGGGTGTAGATGGCATTTTCAGCTTGCCGATAATCTGCATTTAAATCAATGGCATATTCAAAGGCCTGATAATGGATGGCGGCATGAAGAGCAAAGTTGCGCTGATAGTCGTTACTGTAAAAGCGGTCTAAATTTGGTTTGTAATGAATGCGCAACCACGCAATGTTATCCCAGCCATCCGGCATTTCTCTGTAAAAACAATAAAGCTCAACGCGCACAGCCCCTACTTGCCAGCCTGCGCGCCAAGTTTCCTTGACGTTGTAATCTATGTTGTCTGGTTCGGCCCTTTGAAAAAAGTGGTCCAAATGTGTTTTAATCGCATCAAAGCTTTTTTGTCGATTAAACCCCATAGAAATTTCTGCGCTATATTGAATGACAGGTAAATGTAATTTGAGCGTGCCTTGCGTGCTATCACTGGCGGTGTACAGGCTTTGCAGCTTTAAGCCATTAAAAATCGTTGGCTTATCAATGCGGTATTCAGTGGCATAAAAAGATGGATTAGGAAAACCTATTCGATGTGATTTAATTTGCGAATTATTTTGCAAATCCTCGTAAGTTCCCCAAGCAATCAGTGTGTTGTTATGCTCAAGCCACAGCCCTTGTTGCAGAAAATTCAGTGCTTTTTTGCCGTGGTCATGTGCATTCAACGGCATAATGGCAAAGTCTGACGTATGCACTTTTTGCCAAAGCACCGCTTCAGGCATTTCGTCCTTGGCATTTCGGTATGCTGCATAAAGCACTGCATCAAAGTTGGGTAACTGCGTGACAATTTTCTCCAGCGCTGCAAAATTGCCCGCCAAAGTGCAAACACTCAATGCCTGCGCAGAGTAAGAACGTAAATTCAGCCAGCAGCGGTCATCTGCATCAAAATAATCAAACCGATAGATGGTAATGTAATCCACCTCATCTAAATGCATCTCGTTGTTATATTGATTATGGCGTATGAGGCGAAAGCGATTACCCTGAATCACCAAGCGCTCACCATAAAATGGATGCTTGTCAGGGGCTTTTTCTGTCGTAAAAATTTTGCTTATCAATGAAAACATGCCACATCTATTCTTAAGTAATTGGCTAAATCATATGAAAATAAAGCTGCAAAATTTAAGTTAAACGGCTAATTTTCAATACGAGAAAAAAACAATGCCCTGCGAGCCTTTATTTATAAGGCTCGCAGGGCAGCGAAAAAGGTTAGGCAGAAATTTATATGATTGCTGACAAAAGTCCGCATCAAGCGCGACGCCAAGTAGTGCCTTGCGGGGTATCTTCCAACACAATACCGGCTTCTAGCAATTGCTTTCTAATGGCGTCGGCCTCGGCAAAGTTTTTAGCTTTTTTAGCTTCAGCCCGCGCTTGAATCAAATCATCGATATTGAGCGTTTGTGACATATCGCCCTGCAAAAAATCATCGGGGTTGCGTTGTAGCAAGCCCAAAATGCCAGCTAACTTTTTCAGTAGCCCCGCTGTTTCGGTAGATTTTGATTTATTCAGTTCATTGGCTAAGTCAAACAAGACGGCCATCGCTTCTGGCGTATTGAAGTCGTCATCCATGGCAGCCTTAAAGCGCGCGGCTAATGGCTGTTGCCAATCCACTTCAACATCTGCGGCAACTTGACCGCGTAACGAGGTATACAAGCGAGTAAGCGCTAACTTCGCGTCATCTAAATGCTGGTCTGAATAGTTTAGCGGGCTACGATAATGCGCGCGTAAAATGAAAAAGCGCACGACTTCGGCATCGTATTTTTCCAACACGGTTCTAATCGTAAAAAAGTTGCCCAGCGACTTCGACATTTTTTCATCGTCCACCCGCACAAAGCCGTTGTGCATCCAATAATTGACCATTTGGCAACGATGTGTTGCCTCTGACTGGGCAATTTCATTTTCATGGTGTGGAAACTGTAAATCTTGTCCGCCACCATGAATATCAAAATGCGCACCCAGTAAATGCGAACTCATGACTGAACATTCAATATGCCAGCCAGGGCGGCCTTTGCCATGATTGGGGCCGCCAAACGGTGAATCCCAACTCGGTTCATTCGGCTTGGCGGCTTTCCACAACACAAAATCCATCGGATCTTGCTTAAAGGTGTCTACCTCCACGCGCTCGCCCGCACGCAAGTCTTCAAGCGATTTACCTGACAACTTACCATAGCCTTCAAATTGATTGACTGCATAAAACACATCGCCGTTGGCGGCCGTATAGGCAAATCCCTTGTCGATTAATGTTTGAATCATTTCAATCATACCGTTGACGTATTCCGTGGCCTTAGGCTCTAACGTTGGCCGTATCACGCCTAATTGAGCTGAATCTTCATCCATCGCATCGATAAAACGCTGTGTAAGTTGGCCGATTGTTTCATTATTCTCATTGGCACGTTTAATGATTTTGTCATCAATGTCGGTGATATTGCGCACATAAGTCACCTCATAACCTGACGTTCGCAACCAGCGGCTGACCATATCAAACACCACCATCACGCGCGCATGGCCTAAATGACAAAAATCATACACGGTCATGCCGCACACATACATGCTGACCTTACCGGCCTGTATGGGTGTAAAAACTTGTTTTTCACGTGCGAGGGTGTTGTAAATTTTGAGCATAAAAGGTGAGAAGTCTTAAAAATGAGTCAAACGATAAAAGCGCTAAAAATAAAATATTCGCTAATTTTAAAGTAAAATGGCGCCTGACTTGAAATTATCTGCATCCGTTGCAGTCTACTTTTTACACTTTATTTTGACTAAGGACATTTATGCGTCATTTTTTTGCTCTTTTGATGTTGGTATTTTTTAGCCACAGTGCGTTCGCGGCAGATGCCAAAACCAACCCGCAAGTCACCTTTGAAACAACGCACGGCAATATTGTGCTTGAACTCTACCCACAAAAAGCACCGAAAACGGTCGCGAATTTTTTACAATATGCAGAATCTGGCTTTTATAAAGACACCATTTTTCACCGCGTCATTAACGGCTTTATGATTCAGGGTGGCGGTTTTACGGCAGATATGCAAGAAAAGCCCACCAATGCGCCCATCAAAAATGAAGCTGCGAATGGCCTCACCAATGATAAAGGCACTATTGCCATGGCGCGCACATCTGACCCTGACTCTGCCACTGCGCAATTTTTCATTAATTTAGTCAACAACCACGCGCTGAATTACCGTGGTGACAGCCCGGAAGAAATCGGCTACTGCGTGTTTGGCCGCGTGCTGACTGGAATGGATGTGGTGCGCGAAATCGCCATTGTCAACACGGCCAACTTTGGCCCGCATGGCAATGTACCCAAATCACCCATCATCATCAAACAAGTTAAAATCGTTAAATAGGAACCTCCAACATGGTAAAACTACAAACCAATTTCGGTGACATCACCCTTGAACTCAACGCAGAAAAAGCACCGATTACGGTCGCCAATTTTCTACAGTATGTCGATAGCGGCTTTTTTGATGGCACAATTTTTCACCGCGTCATTGATGGCTTTATGATTCAAGGCGGCGGGTTTGATGCTGAGATGAACCAAAAAGCTACACTAGCTGAAATTAAAAACGAAGCCAACAACGGCCTGGGCAACGAGCAGTACACCATCGCTATGGCACGCACGTCTGCGCCGCATTCTGCCAGCAGCCAATTTTTTATTAACGTGGCCAACAATTCGTTTTTAAATCACACAGCAGAAACCAGCAGCGGCTGGGGTTATTGCGTGTTTGGCAAAGTGACCGCTGGCACTGAAGTGATTGATAAAATCAAAAAAGTGGCAACCACCAATCGCCGTGGCCATCAAGACGTACCTGTTGATAACGTCATCATTCAAAAAGCAACGCGCAGCTAAACCACCGCGCGATTAGCCCACAAACGCATGACCAACATCGGAGATCAATCAAGCCACACCTTGTTGATCTCCGATTTGCATTTGTGCGTGAGCCGCCCTAATATCACTGCGGCATTTCTAGATTTTCTACAAAACACGGCCACAAAAGCGGATGCACTTTATATTTTAGGTGACCTGTTTGAATACTGGGCGGGCGACGACGCGATGGAGGATGCATATCACAATATCATTATTCGCGCTTTTCTTGCACTTGCAAATAGCGGCGTCAACGCTTACTTCATGCATGGCAATCGTGATTTTTTAATCTCTGATAGCTTTTGTAATGCCGCCAAGATTACGCTCCTGACTGACCCCACATGCATCACACTTTATGGTCAAAAAGTGTTATTAAGCCATGGCGACGCCTTATGCACAGACGATGCCGCCTACATGCAATTTCGTAACCAAGTGCGTAACGCACAATGGCAGGCTGAATTTTTAAGCCAGCCATTAGCGGAAAGAAAGCGTCAAATCGAGGCAATACGCATGCGTAGCGAGCAAGAAAAAACGCGTAAAGCGGCAGACATCATGGATATCAACCCGAAGGCGCTGGCTGATTTACTAGCTGAATATGATTATCCAGCATTTTTTATACATGGCCACACACATCGACCAAATGAACATCAGCTACAACTCGACGGTCACAACATCACGCGCTGGGTACTAGGCGATTGGTATGAACAAGGCAGCTACCTACGGTTTGATGCAAAAGGCTGTAGAAGTGTACCGTTGATTGCAGCGATTTAACGCCTGCAACACGCACAAAAAAAGCATTAAATCCGCCCGAGAGATTTTTAATGCCCTGCAAGCCTTATAAATAAAGGCTTACAGAGCATCGAAGAAGGTTACGCTTGTTTTTAGACCATTATTTTGGTTGATATCCAACGATTTTGCTTTCATCGACATCGTCAATTTGTTCTGGTTCTAAAAACTGATGGGCATATTTGAGGTAGATTTTTTCACGTACGAATAAATCAAACAAATCCGGGTCAATGTGATTATCCAGCTTCATTTTTCCTAAAATATTGAGTGATTCCGTCAGTGTTTTAGCGCGCTTGTAAGGGCGGTCTTTTGACGTAAGCGCTTCAAAAATATCGGCCACTGCCATCACACGTGCCGGCACTGACATTTGGTCGCCACGCAAGCCTCTTGGGTAGTCACGCCCGTCCATGCGCTCGTGATGACCGCCTGCGTACTCAGGCACGTGCTGAAACCCTTTGGGATAAGGCAACGATTCGAGCATATCAATAGACACCGTGATGTGATTGTTAATTACCGCCCGCTCTTCAGCCGTGAGCGTGCCGCGTACCACCATTAAATGATACATTTCATCATCTGTTAAAAATGGCACCGTATGTCCGTCTGCATTCACAAATGGCGTCGCGCCAATATCGCGCACACGCTGCTGGTCAATTTTGGTCATGCTTTCACCGCCAAAGTTGATGTTACGCAAAAAGATTAAATCCGCATCACATTTTTGCTTGAATGTTTGCAGTTTCAGCACAGCAGTCGTG
>JAKPIR010000235.1 GCA_029549705.1 Pseudomonadota bacterium
TTTCATTGTGCTCGTCGGGTTAATTATCGGTATGGGACTCACTTCTGCCGTACTCATGATTTATGGCGTAGAGTTTAGTGAAGTCATGTTTAATGGAGGCTGGAAACGTGCTTACACACGTGCCACCCCACTACCAGCAGATCAGGAACCATTCGTGTCCATTCATCTTGCTTGTTACAACGAGCCCCCAGATATGGTAATTGCTACCATTGAAAGTCTGGCAAAACTTAATTATACCCATTATGAAGTGCTGGTCATCGATAACAACACGAAAGATGAAAGCAAGTGGAAGCCAATAGAAGCTTACATGGCAAAGATGCCCGACAATTTCCATTTTTTTCATTTACCACAATGGCCTGGCTTTAAAGCGGGCGCATTAAATTTTGCACTTGATCATACAAACCCGCTAACACAAGTAGTTGGTGTTGTGGATGCTGACTATGAAGTGACCCCAGACTGGCTATCAGACCTAGTACCACACTTTATGGATGGTAAAGTTGCAGTTGTACAGGCGCCTCAAGCACATAGAGATTGGGAAAACAGCTTCTTTCGCCGCATGAGTAATTGGGAGTTTGAAGGATTTTTCCGTATCGGTATGCATCACCGTCACGAGCGGAACGCACTTATTCAGCACGGCACCATGACGCTGGTACGCCACCAAGCGCTACTTGATTACGGCAAATGGTCAGAGTGGTGTATTTGTGAAGACACAGAACTGGGATTACGCCTCCTGGAAGAAGGTTATGAACTGAGGTACATCGACGATACTTTTGGTCGAGGATTAACTCCAGCAGATTTCAAAGCGCTCAAATCTCAGCGTTCTCGATGGGCATTTGGTGCTATGCAGATTCTCAAACATCATCTGCCAAAATTACTTGGTGACTCCACACTTACTTTTGGTCAACGTTATCATTTTTTAACCGGCTGGTTTGGCTGGTTGGGCGATGCGCTTCAACTATTCTTCACCATTGGCTCAATTGGTTGGACTATCGCCATGTTGGTATTTCCAAACGCTTTCAGTTTGCCAGTCACTATCATGATTGTACCAATCTTATGCTTTCTATCGATCAAAGCAGCCATGGGGCCAGTTCTATATCGGAAAACCATGAACTGTGAATGGAAGGACATCTTTGGTGCATCTCTTGCCAGTTTAGGCCTATCTCATGCAATTGCCAAAGGCGTAATTATGGGTATTTTACAAAAAAAAGGTGTGTTTAAAGTTACGGCCAAAAGCAAGAGTAAAAGTGCGAAGCTGGCAATTCTAAACCCGATTATTGAAGAGTTCACACTTCTAGTTGCGCTGACTTTATGTAGCATCTTAATGCTGACAACACGGGGGTTAAATAATATAGACGCACAACTCTGGGTTGCCATGTTATCACTGCAGTGCTTGCCTTATGCTAGCGCGGTTGCCTGCCAGCTTATTTCACAGTATTCCAGCCATAACTAATCATATGCAAGTAGTTTACGAACATCATATCCGATCAATCATCACGCCTATGACTGCAATTTTTGCTAGCCATAATACAAAATACACTGTTATCTTCACACTTCTAAACCAACTGGATAAACTAAATTATGCTCAGTCGCGCGCAACTACTGCACAATAAGCACCGCCACTTTATTCGTGGCTTTGTCAGATTTATCACTTATCTGGCTGCCTTCTTTTTAACTGCAATTGCGTATTGGATTGCAGTAAATTTTGGTGAACCCTCACTTGAGCAACTGTTATATCATGCCCAATTTGGGCTAGGTGGCTTGGTTGATACAGATGCGGCAATTATTAAAAGCTTTTTAGTCTGGTGTATAGCACTGCCTTTAATCACTGCATTACTACTGGTGCTCATTGAGTACTCAATCGCATTATTTCTAACTCACGGTTCTACTCATTGGCTTACAAGGCCGGCACGAATGGCAAACATTCATATTGTAAAGGTTTTCTATTGGTTTATCGGGCACCGGGCACCGCTATATGCTTTAGTCGCTTCTGGCATTTATTTCAGCATGCAGTTTTCGCTCACCGTTTTCATTAAACACCAGTTTGGTGATGACTACTTCTCTGCGCATTATGTGCACCCTGAAAAAGTAAAAATTGTTCCCATTAAACCTCAAAACCTTGTGCTTATTTATGTTGAAAGTTTAGAAGATGCCTATAAAAGCCCTGCACTTTTTGGTAAAAACCTACTATCTAGCTTAGATAATCTAAAGGGTGACAGTTTTGCCAATTACAAAACTGCACCAGGAAGCTGGTGGACTATTGCTGGCATCACCGCCACTCAATGCGGCGTGCCACTTAAAAGCGTGAGTCTATACGGTGGAAATGATCAGGGCGAAAAAATCAAAACTTTTCTGCCTAACGCGGTTTGCTTGGGCGACATACTCCATAATGCTGGTTATCGAAATGTGTATTTTGGTGGAGATGCGCTTGCTTTTGCAGGTAAAGGCATGTTTTTTCAAGATCACCATTACGATGAGGTCTATGGCCGGGAAGAGCTTAAAGGCAACCTGAAAGACGCCGATATGAATTATTGGGGCTTGTATGATGATGATTTATTCAAAGCAGTTAAAGCTAAACTGATTCAGCTACATGCTCAACAACAACCCTTCAATATCACCCTAACAACAATTGACACACATGGCCCTGGTGGTCATTATTCCAAGTATTGTAAAGCCAGAGGCGTCAAAGATTTTGATGGCATTGTAGAGTGTACGTCAAATCAAGTGACTGAGTTTGTAAACTTTATGTCTAAGCAAGGCTACCTAAAGGATACCAAAGTCATCATCATGGGTGATCATCTAGCCATGGAAAATCCAGTCTATAGCAAGCTAAAAACCATTAAAGAGCGCCATATTTATAATCGATTTATTTCTGATACTTACCTCAGCAAAAACCGCGAAGATATCGTACCTTTTGACTTATTTCCAACCATATTAGAATTTATCGGCTTTGAAGTACAAGGTGGAAAATTAGGTTTAGGTTATTCGGCTATCTCTAAAAATGCGGTCTTGCCACCTGCCGACGAATATGAAAATATGAATGA
>JAKPIR010000237.1 GCA_029549705.1 Pseudomonadota bacterium
ATAAACTGCGTTGAAAAATCCCGCTTCTTACACAGTCGCCATTATCGGCGCTGGCCCCGCCGGGCTTATGGCGGCAGAAACACTCAGTGCGCACGCGGTTGATGTGCATGTGTATGACGCCATGCCCAGCGTTGGCCGTAAATTTTTGATGGCAGGCAAAGGCGGTATGAATATTACCCATGCAGAACCTGCAACACAATTTATCACGCGTTATGGTATTAGGCAGAATCAAATCGCCTCCATGCTCCAACAATTTGACGCTACCGACCTGCGAGACTGGGTGCATCATCTTGGTATTGAAACATTTGTCGGATCGTCTGGACGCGTATTTCCGACGGAGATGAAAGCCGCACCTTTACTGCGTGCATGGTTACACCGATTACGTCACGCCGGGGTGCATTTTCATGTGCGCCACTATTGGCAAGGTTGGGATGCACAAAAAAACCTATGCTTTCACACGCCACTAGGCCCCTATTCTACCCAACCTGATGCCGTTATTCTGGCACTGGGCGGCGGCAGTTGGGCCAAACTGGGTTCTGATGGAAAATGGCTGCCACATCTTGTGCAGCAGGGCATCAAGGTGGAACCCCTCAGGCCTGCCAATTGCGGCTTCAACGTAGGTTGGAGTGACTATTTTCAAACACATTTTGCCGGCACGCCGCTAAAAACCATTACCGTCAAATATGCTGACAAACAGCATGTTACACATGAAAAATCAGGCGAAATGATGGTGACCGCAAACGGCGTTGAAGGCAGCCTGATTTATGCAATTTCAGCAACACTGCGCGATGCTATCGAGGCCGATGGTCATGTGCGGATATATCTGGATTTGCTTCCGCATAAAAATATTGATGCTGTTATTCAAGAAGTTGCACGTCCACGTGGCTCACGCTCACTGGCGAGCCATCTTCAAAGTCGGCTGAATTTAAAGGGCGTGAAAGTAGCCCTGCTCCGAGAAGTACTCGCGGCCGAAGCGTTTAACGACCCGGTGCAACTTGGCAACGCCATCAAAGCCTTGCCGCTTAAGCTCAACGCCACACGCCCTTTGGATGAAGCCATCAGCAGTGCGGGCGGCGTATCATTTGCAGACTTGAATGAAGATTTAATGCTGACCAAATTACCAGGCGTATTCTGCGCCGGTGAAATGCTGGATTGGGAAGCGCCAACCGGCGGTTACTTACTCACCGCCTGCTTTGCCAGTGGGCGTGTTGCGGGCAATGGCGTTTACACTTGGCTACAAAAAACGCACCCCATTTAAGCACACTTTAATATCAAACCTTTTAAGCTGCCCTGCAAGCCTTTATTTATAAGGCTTGCAGGGCAGCGTTTTTTTCTCGCAGTAATTTTCTACAAAAAAACCTATTTTTCACTTGAAAAATAACAACCACACCCAATTTAGGCGTTAGGGGATATTGTAGATTTTTTCATCACGATTTATTTTTTTTGAAGGAGTAAATTATGTCTCAACTTGCAAGACTCAATAACGCATTATTGAATGATTTTTTTGGTGACCGTCGCGCGCAAGGCTATTTTGTCAGCCCACTTCATGGAGAAGGCATTACGAGTTCATTTAAAGTGGACATCAAAGATACCGATAAAGCCTATGTGTTTCATGCTGAAATTCCTGGCGTAAAAAAAGAAGACCTGAATTTAACGGTAGATGGCAGCACAGTCACCATTGCGGCTGAAATCAAACAGCACGACCAGAAAACTGAAGAGGGTCAGGTAGTGCGTAGCGAGCGCTATTTTGGGGCGGTTTCCAGAAGTTTCCAATTGCCGGTAGATGTTGATCAGGAACACGCCGAAGCGACCTATGAAAACGGTGTACTAGCGTTAACACTGCCGAAAAAAATAACGGTAGCAGGTAAGCGGATTTCTGTACGCTAACTGTGCGGTTGCCGATAAAAAGGGTGGATACAATCCACCCTTTTTTATTGTGCTAGCTTAATCATGCCACAACTTATGTTCTAAACATAAAATAAACCGCGCCCATCAAACACAGCCCTGCCCACAAAAAATCCAGCTTGAGCGGTTGTTGCATATAAAAAATGGCAAAAGGAACAAATACCGACAACGTAATGACTTCTTGCAGAATTTTTAGCTGTGCTAAAGTCATCACTGTAAAACCAATGCGGTTAGCTGGCACTTGAAACAAATATTCCAGTAGCGCTACGCCCCAGCTCACAAGCGCTGCGACTATCCAAGGTTTGTTATTGAGGTTTTTAAGGTGTGCGTACCAGGCAAACGTCATAAATACGTTTGAAATCGTGAGTAAGAGTACCGTTTTTAAAATAATTGGCATGTCATTTTACCCGCGCTCATCAGTCCTTTAACAACACAACTCTCAGTAAAATAGCGCTTATACCGCAGATTCGCCCGTTTCGCCGGTACGAATGCGGATGACTTGCTCGACTGCGCTGACAAAGATTTTGCCATCGCCAATTTTGCCGGTGTGTGCCGCTTTAATGATGGCTTCAATGGCAGAATCGACCAGATTGTCAGGTAACACGAGTTCAAGTTTAATTTTAGGTAAAAAATCAACCACGTATTCAGCACCGCGATAAAGTTCGGTATGGCCTTTTTGGCGCCCAAACCCTTTCACCTCAGTCGCAGTCAGGCCATTTACGCCGATAAGTGACAAGGCCTCTCTGACTTCATCCAACTTAAAGGGTTTAATGATTGCTTCAATTTTTTTCATATTAGTTATCCTCAAAAATGATGATTGATTGCCTGATTTGTACAAAAAAGTTTATTCAGTAAAAAGTGTATCAAAATCCAATTTAACAGTAATCGGATAGCGTCGGTCTTTACCAAAACCACGGTCGGTAATACGCACCCCTACCGGTGCTTGGCGGCGTTTATATTCATTGCGGTCTATCAGTTTCATCACGCGACTCACGTCTGCTGCCTGATAGCCTAGCGCAATAATTTCTGCCCGGCTTAAATCATCTTCAACGTAGGCTTCGATAATGCCATCTAATATTTCGTAAGGCGGCAAACTGTCCTGATCAAGCTGATTTTCTCGTAATTCAGCCGATGGTGGGCGCGTAATAATACGCTGCGGAATAACTTGCGACAGGCTGTTTCGGTACTGGCTCAGTTTATACACTAAGGTTTTAGGAACATCCTTCAACAAGGCAAAGCCGCCAGCCATATCCCCATAAAGCGTACAGTAGCCTACGGCCATTTCACTTTTGTTGCCAGTGGTGACGACAATACTGCCAAATTTGTTGGATAGTGCCATCAGCAGCATGCCGCGTATACGCGCCTGCAGATTTTCCTCTGTTGTATCAAACGGCAATTCTGCAAACTCAGTTGAAAGCGCACTTCTAAATTGCTCAAAAAGAGTCGCGATGGGAATCAAACTGTGTTTTACCCCAAGTATATTGGCCATTTCAACGGCATCTTCCACGCTCATATTGGCAGTAAATTCCGACGACATCAACACGGCATGCACATGCTCGGCACCTAGCGCATCTACCGCTATGGCAAGCGTTAAGGCTGAATCAATACCGCCAGACAAACCCAATACCACTCCAGGAAAACCATTTTTACGCACGTAATCCCGTAGGCCTAGGGTAAGCGCCTGATAAACGGAAGCCTCTACACTTAAATGCGGCGCGATTCTGCCCGCGAGCGGTTTGGCTGACTGAAAATCTACGATAGCAATTTCATGTTCAAAGGTATTTAAATGATGCGTAATCGTGCCCGTATCACTCAACACAAACGAGCCGCCATCAAAAACAAGCTCATCCTGACCGCCCACCATATTGACATAAAAAATCGGTAAGGTGGTTTCAGCCACGCGCTCGCGCAGTACCTCTAAACGCGTGCGATGCTTTTCAATATGGAATGGCGAGGCGTTGAGCGCAATCAGCAATTGTGCTCCGGCTGCTTTTGCTTTGAGCGCAGGTGCCGTCTCCCAAACGTCGGCACAAATCAGCACACCAATTTTGATAGATTGATGCTCAAAAACCAGCGCATGTTCACCTGCTGCAAAATAACGTTTTTCATCAAACACACTGTAATTTGGCAGTGCGTGTTTATGGTAGGTCGCGAGAATTTTACCGTCTTGAATAACCGAGGCCGCGTTATAGCAAAGTTCGCCCACCTGATGCGGATGGCCTACAATCAACGTAACACCTTGAGTTTCATCACATAACTTGTTGAGCGCGCGTGCGCAGGCCTGCAAAAAATCGTCCCTTAGCAGCAAATCTTCTGGTGGATACCCGCAAAGAGATAATTCAGGGGTCACCACGAGTGTCGCACCCTGTGATTTAGCCCGCTGCGTGTATGCGATGATTTGCGCGACATTGCCGGCAATGTCGCCGACCATACAATTCATTTGCGCGATGGCAATTTTCATGTTGCGTTGACCACTAATACTTGCCGCCGGCGGCTTTAATCATCTTAGCGATTTCAGTGTGCTGGCCTTTTAGGGCATATACCAAAGCCGTTAACCCATATTGGTCTTTGGCTTTCACGTTCACATCGTGGTCGATGAGTAATTTCACAATTTCGGCTTTGCCGCTATCAACCGCCACATGAAGCAACGGCGTACCTTCTGCATCCTGATTATTCACATCGGCACCCGCCTCTACCAGCACCGTGGCGGCTTCAATGTTAGATTTTTTCACTGCCCAGGTCAGCGCCGTCCATTTAGATCGGTCTTTCTGATTGACGTTCGCCCCCGCTTTTGCCAATAGCGCGACCACTGGCGCATGGCCTTCACGTGCGGCAATCATCAGTGCTGTTGCGCCTAATTTATCTTGCGCCCTTGGGTCTGCTTTATTCGCCAATAAAATATCAATGGTTGGAATATCACCATTTTTTGCAGCATACATTAATACCGTTTTACCACTATCACTTTTGGCGTTCACATCAATGCCGTGCTTGATCAGCAAATCAACACTTTGCGAAAACCCTGATGATGCTGCCAAGCCAAGCGCACTCCAGCCTGCGGTATCGCGAACTTTTGGATCAGCGCCTTTTTCAAGGAGTACAGCAATGGTTGCTACATGATTTTTCTTTGCCGCATACATCAGCGGCGTCCAGCCGCCATTGTCAACCGCATTCATGTCCGCGCCCTTTTCAATCAGGCTTGCGACAACCTCTGCCTTATCTTTACGCGCCGCATACATCAAGGCAGTGATACCCTCACCATCTTTGGCATTTGGGTTTGCCCCGCTGGCAAGCAAGGCATTCACCGTAGCCAAATCACCCTTAGACGATGCCGTGAGTAAATAGGTAATGTCTTCGGCAGCCATCACTGGCATAGTCATGAAGAGCAAGATAAGCGCAAAACGCCTGAGAAATATTTTCATAAATTGTTTATGCACCCTTTTTGTTAGCTTTAATTGCATCAAGTACCGCTTCACCGAGGCCCGCAGGGGAAGTTGCCACTACGGCGCCAGCACGTTCCAACGCGCGAATTTTATCGACGGCCTTACCGCTACCCCCTGAAATAATTGCCCCAGCATGGCCCATGCGCTTGCCCGCAGGCGCAGTCTGCCCAGCAATATAGGCTGCAACCGGCTTCGTGACATGACTTTTAATAAACTCTGCCGCCGCTTCTTCGTCCGTTCCACCGATTTCACCCACCATAATAATGGCCTCTGTTTCAGGATCGGCTTCAAACATGGCTAAACATTCAATAAAATTCAAGCCTTTAATCGGGTCGCCACCTATCCCAACACAGGTCGTTTGGCCTAACCCTAAGGCAGTGGTTTGATGCACGGCTTCATACGTCAATGTTCCAGAGCGCGACACGACGCCCACCTTACCGCGCAAGTGAATGCTACCAGGCATAATACCGATTTTGCACTCATCGGGTGTGATAATGCCTGGGCAATTGGGGCCAATCAGTTTGGTGCCGTTGGCTTTGAGCGCGGCTTTTACGTTGAGCATATCCAGCACTGGAATGCCTTCAGTGATACAGATAATCAATGCAATGCCTGCGTCACTTGCTTCTAAAATGGAATCGGCCGCAAAGGCTGGCGGTACGTAGATGACACTTGCGTTGGCGCTGGTTTCAAGTACAGCATCACGCATGGTGTTAAACACCGGTAAACCTAAGTGCAACTGCCCACCCTTACCGGGTGTTACACCGCCCACCATTTTGGTGCCGTAAGCCAGCGCTTGTTCAGAGTGAAAAGTGCCTTGCTTGCCAGTAAAGCCCTGACATAACACTTTGGTATTTTTATTCACTAATATACTCATACTACCTAACCTTTAACTGAATTCACGGCTTGCTTAGCCGCATCGGTTAAGTTTTCTGCCGAAATAATATTTAACCCACTTTCGCGTAGCATTTGCTTGCCTAACTCAACGTTTGTACCTTCTAAACGGACGACAACCGGAATTGTCATGCCGACTTCTTTCACAGCAGTGATAATGCCTTCTGCAATGATGTCGCAACGCATAATGCCGCCAAAAATATTGACCAAAATCGCTTTGACGTTTTTATCTTCCAGAATAATTTTGAAGGCTTTTGTGACGGTTTCTGCCGTCGCCCCACCTCCCACATCTAAAAAGTTAGCGGGTGCGCCGCCATGCAGTTTAATCAAATCCATGGTCGCCATTGCCAGCCCAGCGCCATTGACCATACAGCCGATATTGCCGTTTAATGCAATATAGTTCAGGCCAGCATGGTGGGCAATCGCCTCTTTGCTGTCTTCCTGAGACCAATCGCGCTGCTCGGCCAACGCTTTTTGGCGATACAACGCATTGTCGTCAATACTCATTTTGCAATCCAGCGCAAACAACTTGCCATCTGTTGTTACCACCAGCGGATTAATTTCCAATAGCGCCAGATCATTTTCTTTGAATAAGCGGTACAAGCCTTTGAGCATTTTGGTGAACGCGCCAATTTGCTCGCCGCTTAATGCCAATTTAAACGCTAAATTTCGTGCTTGAAAA
>JAKPIR010000058.1 GCA_029549705.1 Pseudomonadota bacterium
GCGTCGTTTTACGACCACGAAATCGCCCGTTGGGTGGATTGGATGACCCGCTTGATAGAACCGTTGCTGATGGCCCTGATTGGGCTAATGATAGGCGGCATTGTCATCTTGATGTACTTACCTATTTTTGAGTTGGCAGATAGTATTCAATAATGACCGCTCCCTCACTCAATGCTGCGTTAATTGCACAATTAAAGTCTGATGATAATGCAGAGGGCTTGGCATTCTTTGACAAGCTTAAAAGTGTGCTCAAACTGAGCGACGCGGCGTTGCTACACCAGCTTGGCCGCTTATTTAGCTACCCAGTATTGTCTATGCTAGATCTGCATACATTCACAGCCGCTTTTGAAAAAATATCCTACCCAGAAGCCGCTAAACGCAATTGCCTCATCGTCAGAAATACCGACCAAACACTGTTGTTAGTGTTAGCTGACCCATTTGATAAAGCCTGTATGGCTTGGGCTAGCGTGGTGTTAGGCACTCCCTATGAGGTAGCCCTAGCAGATCGTGCCGATATTGCCGCCTACTTAAGCCGTTACGAAGACACTATACGGGCGAGTGATTCACTCTTACAGCAGGATGCTAGCGACTCGGTGCACCTTTCTGATACCGAAGTCCTCTCTATTCAAAAAATCAGCGAAGATGCTAACCCTGTCATAAAGTTGGTGAATTCCACTTTGTATGATGCGCTTAAGTTTGATGTCAGTGACATCCATTTAGAATCTAACTCTTCTGGCATGGTGATTAAATATCGCATTGACGGGGTGTTGAGTGTGGTAGGCACTTATGCGGGAGTAGCTTTTGCCGAACAAATTATTTCTCGTATCAAAGTGATGTCTGAGTTAGATATCTCTGAGCGTCGCGTGCCGCAAGATGGGCGCTTTAAAATTCAAATACAAGGCCGTGAAGTCGATTTCCGTGTTTCCATTATGCCTTCTTCCCACGGCGAAGATGCGGTATTGCGCATACTTGACCGTAAAGCGATTACGGCAGAGTTTCAGCAACTCGCCCTCAGCCATTTGGGCTTTGTTGGCGCAACACTGGCTTCGATTAAACGGCTGATTGCGATGCCTTATGGCATGTTTTTGGTGACAGGCCCAACTGGCAGCGGTAAAACCACCACTTTGTATGCCGCGATTAGCGAAATCAATAAAGTGCAAGATAAAATCATCACCATTGAAGACCCTGTAGAGTACCAATTGAACGGCGTATTGCAAATCCCTGTCAATGAAAAAAAAGGCCTCACCTTTGCCCGAGGTTTGCGCTCAATATTGCGCCATGACCCAGATAAAATTATGGTAGGTGAAATTCGCGACCCGGAAACCGCGCAAATCGCCGTGCAATCGGCACTCACGGGTCATTTGGTGTTTACCACGGTACACGCCAATAATGCCTTTGATGTGATTAGCCGCTTCATCCACATGGGGGTTGACCCGTATAGTTTTGTATCTGCGCTCAATGGCGTGCTGGCGCAACGCTTAGTGCGCATCAACTGCCCGCACTGCGCTGTTAGCGTTAGCCCAGATAGCGCACTACTGGCGGATTCTGGCATCAGTCAGCAACAAGCCGAGTCGTATCAATTCAAGCAAGGCCAAGGTTGTGGCCATTGCCGTGGTGTGGGCTATCGTGGGCGCAAAGTGGTGAGCGAACTATTGGTGCTAGATGACCAGTTGCGGCAAATGATTGTCAACCATGAACCGATTATGCAAATTAAAGCCTATGCCAGCGAAAAAGGTATGCAATCCATACGCCAATCTGCCTTGGCCTTAGTAAAACTAGGTGAAACCACGCTAGAGGAAATCAATCGTGTTAGCTTTGTGGCCTAATCACATTCAAGTCCGCATTTCTGCGAATGGCATCACGCTGACGCACAGTCAAGGCAGGCTGTTCTCACGTAAAACACTTGCCGAAAAATCCATCGCCTACACGTTGGTAGAGGATCACAACCATAACATCAGCATCATTAGCACGGCACTAAAGCAACTGCTACAAGGCTTAACCACAAATGGAGCAAGTCTCTCAGGCGGCAAGTTAGAGGTGTTATTATCCAGCCCCTTTGTTCGCTTGGCACTTTTACCACCCATGCAGCAGGCTTTAACATTGGATGAGCAACAACGGCTAGCGCAATTACAGTTTGAACGTATTTACGGCAACGTTGCAAAGCAATGGGCTTGCGCATTGAGCACCATCAACTATCAGCAAACCACGCTGGCAGCCGCGATTGACCGTGATTTACTCACCGCCTTACAAAACATTGCCAACACGCAAGCATTAACACTGGTGTCAATCACCCCCAGTTTATCGGCAATATTCGACCACTGGAGAAAACGCCTAACAGAACCCAATGCGTGGTTGCTCATACTGCAAGATGGCTATTGCACTGCGCTCGGGTTGGATGGCAAGCAAGTCTCTTTTGTTTCACAGCACACCATTCAACCAGCCTTCACAGCAGATGAACTTCAAACATTGATTCAACGCGAAGCCATGATGCAAGGCGTGACTTTGCAAGGTAAAGCTTTGTATTTATATGCGCCTAAGCATTTAGGTTTAACCATCAACCCTACTATTGCCAAATTACATTACTTAAACTTTAGCACTGCAACCAATCAGCTCACCGCTTCGCCCCATGAGCTTAACTTCCTGCAAGCCAAGACTGCCAAAAACGGTTTAAGTTACGCGCTTTTTGCAGCGGGGGCAGTGGCCTTGATGGCAAGCTATGCGCACTATCACGCAACCAGCACGCAAATCGTTGCCAATGAAGATGCGCTAGCACAAATAAACGCACACCAAAAACCAAATAAACCCTTGCCTGTGAATACCGCACAAAGTGAAACCAGTAAACGGCAGTTGGCATTGCAAAAGCAAATTCAACAAAGCTTAGCTACGCCATGGCCTGCACTACTGCGAGCCTTAGAAACCAGTAAACCTGCTTTAATCATGCTTTCTGAAATCTCTCCAGATTTGAACACGCATACTATGAAAATCACTGGGCAAACCGCGCAATTGGCTGATGTGTTGGCGTATGTAGCCGCCCTTAAAAACCAAGCCACTTTTAAAAACGTCAGTCTGCTAGACCATCAATTATTGAAGACTGAAAGCAACACAACCGTTAAGTTTGAGATTGAGGCTTTATGGGGGCAAGCTGAATGACTAAACTGGCTTTTTATTTACGCTCGGCCCAATACCGCATGGGTAGCTTAGGTGTTTTGGGCTTGCTATTTCTGTTAACTGCTGCGCTTATTTATGCGGGCTTGAGTCGTCCACAATTAAAGCAATTGCAAGCATCCGAAGTAACCCTTAGCCAAGCCAAGCAACAGCGAAAACAGATACAAGTTACACCTATCGCAACCACCACTCAAGCCACGGTGAACGCAGCAAGTTACCTTCAACAATTCCCCAATGTAAATCATAAAGATGATGCCCTAAAAACCATCATTGCCATCGCCGAAAATAACAAGCTCCCCTTAGAAACTGGCACCTATAACACCGTGACTAAAGAAGCGGGGCAAGTGGTGTTTTATGAAATCAACTTGCCTCTTAAAGGCAGCTATCCGCAAATCAAGCAGTTTGTTGCAAGCACCATGAATGCCTTACCCAACGCAGCTTTATCCACATTCCACTTACAACAAACTAACACAGAGGCAAATTTAATCGAAGCTGAAGTAGTATTGACACTCTATTTTAGCAAGGCCGCCATCAAGTAACGTTTTTACCTTTTGCGTGCTGATAGTCGTTCACACTATTCTGGAATAATAATCCGTGGCACAAGCCCCAAGCGTTTTGCGCGTTTGGCAAACTTCTTGTCATCAAACGTAGCCATGCTTTCGCAAGCATGGTAGCTCACAAAATGCAGCACATCTGCAAAAGCCAAGCCAGCTTCGCATTGGGCAATGGCTTGCTCCACCTTGCGTTTATCTTCAATCACCACGTGCGACAACGACATTAAATGACGCATCACGCGGCTAATCTCGGCAGGGCTAAAGTGGTAATAGCCACGCATCACCCATTCTAGCTCAAGCAAAACTGTTTTACACACCATTAACGGCTTGCCAGATTCAATCAGCCGTTTAGCAGCGTCATGTTGTTTTACTGCTTCCGCATCTGCCTCATCTTGCACGTAATAGCGTGCAAGAACATTGGTGTCTAAGCCTATCATGCTTCGAGTAAACTAGCGGCATCAAAATCCGCAGGCACAGCTACTTTGCGGCTTTTAAGCATACCAAAACCACCCTCTGGCACTTCTGCGGGGGAGCTTTTAACATGTAACTCAATATGGTTATCGGCAATGCTAAATTCAATCAGGCTGCCTTGACGAATCCCTAGCTGCTGCCTGAGCGATTTAGGGATCGTCACTTGCCCTTTACTGGTCACGGAGGTGGTTTGCATCATGGATTCCTTAAATTGCAGGTAAAAGTAATACCAAGTAATGCTAACATAAGCGCTTGTTTAGCTCAAGGTTGATATATGCGTATATTGGGCTTTATTTAACACATATCAATTCAGCTACCCACTAAGCCAGTATCTGTGCGGGTTGCAGGGCGATGATTTTTGCTCGGGGAAATTTGTTATCACGAAATCGTGGTACGTCCCCTATTTTTACGTCCCCTATTTTTAAGAGCTCACCTCTGAAGACAGTTCTGTTGATATAGTTGCGTCTGTCCTTAACGGCACTTCAGATTTAAGTATCAGTACATATTGATCACTAACAGGCGCGTCACTTAAGTGTGTGGTACCCTCTTCATCAATATACTCATAAACATCGGCATAGGCTGTGAAAGAAAATCCGAAGAGTAAAACCGCTAATAAGTGATTAAATTTCATTGTCATTTATCATTTTCAATTATATTTAAGCATGCCGACGGAGTTGACCATGTGAACCTCTCAAGCTTTAATTAGCGCCTTTGACAGGTGGCTTGTTTAACAAAAGTGTGGGCTTGTTTACCATCAAAGTCAATCCCCATGCGGGTTGGCATCTGCATAGGTGCGTATGGTGTGGGTGATTTGCGAGTGCCTAGGAAATGCACGAGGGAGCGTGACTAGAAAGGCATTTAAGGGTGGCGGAAGTGAGGCAATTAGCGGCGAACATTCGGCGGATTAAGCAGGCTAATTTAGGACGAGGATTTATTTTTACCTCCCATTGAGAACGGCATTTCACCAAGTTTATTTGATAGCTTTCGCCATTTATCGCAAGCTTCTGGATTTAGTGGCCAATCTGGGAGGCATGTCATATAAAGAGTACCTAAATTGTGCGCCGCCAGAGCATTGCCTAATAAGGCGGCTTTTTCAAGCCAATAAACAGCTTGTTCTAAGTTTCTTGAAGTTCCAAGACCTAGTTGATAGATTGTTCCGACATTACACATCATATCTATATCACCATCCTCGGCAATCGGCAACATAAGAACTAATGCTTTTTCATACTCTGACGC
>JAKPIR010000251.1 GCA_029549705.1 Pseudomonadota bacterium
TGCGTGATGCCGTCGCACATGGCAGGCACACCGCCAGCCACCTGGACGGTTGCACCGTGCTTGTGCGCTTCATCACGGATAATATCGGGGTAGTTCACATACGGCTGATGCGCGGAAAGCATTTCGTTATACGCCGTCACAATACCAATATTTGGTGCTTTTTCTACCACCACACGCAATTTGTCATTGGAAGGCATGGCTGCAAAGGCATGCGCCACATTCGCACAGCCTAGACGGTCCGCGCCTCTTTGCCGGTTTGCAATTTCATCCAGGCGTTGCAAATAAGCTGTACGGGTTGGACGACTTACTTCAATAATACGTTCGGTCACTTCTATGTGGGATTGCTTCATTTTATTTATGACCTGCAATTATTAAAAACTAATTTGATTATCCCTAATGCAAGGCATAACGTCAAACTAATCATGATTTACATTAGCTAAACCACAACAAGTTTAAGTTGATTAAGGAATAACTTCATGATGATGATGTATCAATTCAACTTTAACTCGGCTATTCATGCAATATAAACACACTTCTGGCTGAAACATTTGACCGGGTGTAAATTGCCTCTACTGTAAAAGTACCATCTTTGCATGCCATGCACCCTTTTGAGACAAAATTGAAAGTAAAGTGTCAGTGTTCCCATATGATTGACGCACCTACTTGCGCAGAATTTTGACTAATCATTTATGGGTATAGATTACTACGGTCTTATTGCTATTAATATGACGTGACAATAGCACGCCAGTTTGGCAGAATAGAGCATAAATGTATAAATAAATTATGCGCCATTAAAACTAGGGGAAAAAGATGACAGTCCACGTTATTCCATTTGAAAATCTACGAAACACCGACGTTTCCTCTGTCGGCGGTAAAAACGCCTCGCTCGGTGAGATGATTTCTCAGCTATCAGCCAAGGGCGTGCGTGTGCCAACGGGCTTTGCAACAACAGCCGATGCCTACCGCGAATTTTTGGCGCAAAATGAGTTAGACAAAAAGATTAATGATTTACTTGATAAGCTCAATGCAGATGATACGCAAGCACTTGCAGTATGTGGCAAGCAGATTCGCGAATGGATCATGGCTGCACCTTTTCCACCCGCGCTGGACAAAGCCATTGCTGAAAACTATGCCATCCTGACTGCAAAATCCGGAAATGGCGCCACCTTTGCGGTGCGTTCTTCTGCCACAGCAGAGGATTTGCCTGATGCATCCTTTGCGGGTCAACAAGAGTCGTTCCTGAACATCCAGGGCTTGGACAATATCAAGCACGCCATTCAGGAAGTATTTGCCTCTTTATATAACGACCGCGCCATTTCATACCGCGTACACAAGGGCTTCGTGCATGCGGATGTGGCGCTCTCTGCCGGCGTGCAGCAAATGGTGCGCAGCGATATTGGCTGTGCCGGCGTGATGTTCACTATCGATACTGAATCAGGCTTCAAGGATGTGGTGTTTATTACCTCCTCATATGGTTTGGGCGAAACCGTCGTGCAAGGGGCTGTGAATCCGGATGAGTTCTATGTACACAAGCCAACCCTAGCTCAAGGCAAGCCTTCGATTGTGCGCCGCACTATTGGCTCAAAACTTATTAAAATGGTGTTTAGCGATGCCACACGTGCGGGCAAAAGCACCCATACCGTCGATGTTGATTCAGCAGACAGCGACCGTTACTCACTCTGCGATGCGGATGTTTTAGAGTTAGCCCGCTACGCCATGACGATTGAAGCACACTACGGCTGCCCGATGGATATTGAGTGGGGCAAAAACGGCGTGGACAACAAGCTGTATATTCTGCAGGCTCGCCCTGAAACCGTGAAATCACAGGAATCTGCAAACAACGTCACAGAAACTTTCACATTAAACAAGCATAGCGAAAAGCCATTGGTGATTGGCCGTGCCGTGACACAAAAAGTGGGCGTTGGCCCAGTACGTATCGTGCTGGATCCGGCACAAATGCATGAGGTGCAGCCTGGAGATGTATTGGTCGCCGACATGACCGACCCTAACTGGGAACCGGTGATGAAGCGCGCCAGTGCCCTGGTAACCAACCGTGGCGGCCGTACCTGCCACGCGGCGATTATTGCGCGTGAACTCGGCATTCCAGCGATTGTGGGCGCAGTCAACGCAACGGACGTATTACGTGAAGGCGAGATTGTGACCGTTTCATGTGCTGAAGGTGAATCCGGCTTTGTTTACCATGGCACAATTGAATTCGATGTCAGCACCCAGGTGCAATCGGCACTCGCCCCTGCGCCTTGCAAAATCATGATGAACGTCGGTAATCCCGACATGGCATTCGGCTTCGCCAAAACACCGAACGATGGCGTAGGCTTGGCGCGATTGGAGTTTGTCATCAACAACATGGTCGGCATCCACCCCAAAGCCATTTTGAACGTGGACGCCATGCCACATGCCATTCAAACCACCATCAAAAACCGTGCGCGTGGCTATTCAAGCCCGAAACAGTTCTACATTGACAAAGTGGCTGAAGGCGTAGCCACGATTGCTGCAGCCTTTTATCCGAAACCGGTGATTGTACGGACGTCTGATTTCAAATCTAACGAGTACAAAAAACTGGTGGGCGGTGAGATTTACGAGCCAGATGAAGAAAATCCAATGATCGGCTTCCGAGGCGCAGCGCGTTATATGGCCGAGGACTTTAAAGAGTGCTTTGCCATGGAATGTATGGCCATGAAAAAAGTACGTGATGAAATGGGCTTGGTCAACGTAGAGTTGATGCTCCCATTTGTACGCACGCTAGACGAAGCAAAAGCAGTCACAGAAATCATGGTAGCCAACGGGCTTAAACGTGGCGAAAATGGTCTGCGTTTAATCATGATGTGCGAAATCCCTTCCAATGCTTTACTGGCAGAACAGTTTCTGGAATATTTCGATGGATTTTCTATTGGTTCAAACGACCTTACCCAGCTTACACTAGGCATGGATAGAGATTCTGGTATCTTGGCAGATGGTTTTGATGAGCGTAACGACGCGGTAAAAGTGCTGCTGAAAATGGCGATTAGCACTTGTAACCGCTTAGGTAAGTACGTGGGTATTTGCGGACAGGGCCCATCCGACCATCCTGACTTTGCAGAATGGCTGGTGGCAGAGGGGATTAAATCTATCTCGCTTAACCCGGACACCGTAGTGGCTACCTGGCAGCGACTCACCAAGAAATAATGGCTATTTAATCACGGGCAATCAATCATGTTAAATCGTACTGCATTCTTCATTTCAGACGGCACCGGTATTACTGCGGGCGCCTTGGGCAAGCTGCTTGAGCATTTTCCTGGCACCAATTTTACCCAGGTGCGCATGCCGTTTACTGACACGCTGGATAAAATCAAGCTGGCGCAAGATGCCATCCAGCAAGCCGCTAAAGAGAACGGTGCACGCCCGGTGGTGATTATGTCAGTGGGCAATATGGAATTGCGCAATGCCATCAAAAAATCCAATGCCTATTTTATCGATCTGTTCAACACATTTATCGACCCCTTAGGCGTAGAGCTTCATCAAAAGCCGCTCACCGGGGCCGGCATTGCGCATAGCGTCATGGGAAGCAAATACAACGACCGTATGGATGCCGTTAACTTTACCCTGAATCATGATGACGGCATGACGAATACCGGCCTGGAAGAAGCGCAAGTGATTTTAATCGGCGTTTCTCGTTGCGGAAAGACTCCTACCAGCGTTTACCTTGCAATGCAGTTTGGCATCAAGGCGGCTAACTATCCCTTGATTCCAGAAGATTTTGAACGCGGCACCCTGCCAGCTGTGCTGCATAAACATACCGACAAGATTTTTGGCCTCACCATCAAGCCAGAGCGTCTGCATGCCGTGCGTAACGAGCGCAGAAATGGTAGTTTTTATGCTTCACTTGAGAACTGCAAAAAAGAAATTGCCACGGCAGAAGGCTTGATGCGTAATGCCGGCATCACCTGGGCAGATTCCACCAGTCGCTCTGTTGAAGAATTGTCAGCGATTATTATGGAAAAAATACAGCATCCCGCAAAAGAGGCCGCATAAAGGTTAATATTTATTAACACGTTAATAGCTCTGAAGAAAGTAGCATTTTAGCCACATGGAGCTATGTAAACTTACCGAACTAACCTATCACCACGGTATTGCAAGGCCTAGAAATAATTGCGTCATTTTGGTATCAGCAAACCCAATTAAAAAGCTGGTTTTACTTTTGCACTATTGTAATTTTCGACACCAGAGAGAATCTCTTTCTTAGCATCATCAATATCGCCCCAACCATTAATTTTTACCCATTTGCTTTCGTCCAGGTCTTTGTAATGCTCAAAAAAGTGGGCGATCATGTCCAGACGCCAGGCAGAAATGTCTCTATGGCAGTGCAGATGTCCATATAAGCCGCATACCTTATCGACCGGCACGGCTAATACCTTTGCATCGAGGCCTGACTCATCTTCCATTAGCAACACTCCCAATGGGCGACAACGAACCACCACCCCTGGAATCAACGGCACTGGCGTAATCACCAACACATCTACTGGATCACCATCATCCGCCAGCGTATGCGGCACATAGCCATAATTAGTGGGATATTGCATTGCGGTCCCCATAAAGCGGTCGACAAATATTGCGCCACTTTCTTTATCTACCTCATACTTTACAGGGTCGCCTTGCATGGGGATTTCAATAATCACATTAAAATCGTTGGGGACATCTGTTCCTGTTGAAACTTGATTTAATGACATGCTAAGCAAATCCTATTGATGAGATTAAGTGCTTATTATAAGTGAAAATTTAGTTTAGAATTTAGTGATTTTTCAGATTTTTACAGCCTTTATTGGCTATAAAATAGTCACGATTGCAAAACCAAGTAACGTTAAAGCAGAACGTGTAAATTTAGCAAACTGCATCAGGGTAACACCTGTAGGCAAAATCACATCAAATGCTGAGAGCCTATCAGTACTCACCAGCAGCATGGTATTTTCATCTATATCATAAATATCCCGTCCTTTGCCTTGGTGAATGAGCTTTAGGCTCTTGATTGTTGTTGTTAACAAAGGTGTGCTCATGGAGTTGCTGCTTCTGTTGGATAAATCAAAATACCATTATAAATTGCGCACACAGTCTCGTGCATGTTTTTAGCTTACCCATTAACTAATTGGCCTGCGCTCTCCAACTTTAATGATTTTGAGCGTATTTGTTCCGCCTGGACTGCCAATTGGTTCGCCGAATGTAAGCATTACTAGCTCTCCTATACTGACCACTTTCTGTTGCAGCAACACCTGTTCCATTTCATGCAAAATTTCCTCTTTATTTTTACCGGTTTGCTCAATCGGAAATGGAAACACATTTCGGTGTAAAGTAAGTTTACGCCTTGCTACTTTGTTGGGTGATAACGCGTAGATTGGCACGCTACTATCAGCCCGTGATAGCCATTGCGCTGCATTGCCAGATTGTGTCAGCGCAGCAATTGCTTTAACTTCTAAATGCTGAGCTGTGAATATGGCCGCCGCTGCGATAGCCTCGTCCGTATATTGCAAACGATTCACGGCACGCTGCTCTAATTGGTACCCTCCGTATTCTTTTTCTGCCTCCATACACACGCGATGCACGGCCTGCACGGTTTCTAATGGATACTGTCCGCTCGCAGTTTCGGCTGACAGCATCACCGCATCCGTGCCATCCAGCACCGCATTAGCGACATCCGAAACTTCTGCACGTGTCGGAATAGGGCTGCTGATCATTGACTCCATCATTTGCGTTGCCGTAATCACCAATTTGTTTTGCGCGCGCGCCATGCGTATCATGCGTTTTTGCAGGCCAGGCACAGCAGCGTCGCCAACCTCAACCCCCAAGTCGCCGCGCGCCACCATGATGGCATCGGAGGCTTCAATAATCGCCTCCAAGTCTTCAATCGCTTCGGCGCGTTCAATTTTGGCAATGATGCTCGCCTTTCCGCCTGCCTTTCTAACCAGAGTACGCGCCAGCTCAACGTCTAATGCCGATTTAGGAAATGAAATCGCTACATAGTCCGCCTCAAGCGCCACAGCCGTTTTAATGTCTGCGCGGTCTTTTTTTGTCAGCGCATCTGCCGCCAGACCGCCGCCTTGTAAATTAATGCCTTTGTTGTTGGACAGCACGCCGCCGGTAAGCACGACACAGTGAATCTGGTTGCCTTTGACACGGTCAATTGACATGGTAATGCGGCCATCATCCAGCAGCAGCGCATTCCCAACGCTAACTTCCTGCGGTAAGTTTTTATAATCCAGACCGACTTTAAATTGGTCACCAAGCTCGCAATCCGCGTCCAGCACGAACAGATCACCCATTTTGAGCGTGATTTTACCCAACTCGAACTTGCCGATGCGAATTTTTGGACCTTGCAGGTCACACAGTACGCCAATCGGGCGGTTCAGTGTTGTAGCGATCCGCCGCACAATTTCCGCGCGTTTGATATGGTCTTCCGCTGTTCCATGCGAAAAGTTTAACCGTACAACATTCACTCCCGCTGTAATCAGCCGTGCAATCATCTCTTCGCTGCTTGATGCCGGACCCAGGGTTGCTACAATTTTTGTTTTTCGTAGTATCAATGTCTTACCTTAATTTTTCTAAATATTGAAATAAAAATAGGGGCTTATCGCCCCCATTCTTACCGCTGTCACTTCAGGGACTAACTATTCGCGCGTTGCTCCAGAATTTCTACTGCGGGCAGAACCTTGCCTTCCAGAAACTCCAAGAATGCGCCGCCTGCTGTCGAAATATAGCTAACCTTATCGTAAATACCGTATTTCTGTATGGCCGCGATTGTGTCACCGCCGCCCGCAAGTGTAAATGCTTTTGTTTGAGCGATTGCATTGGCAATAGTTTTAGTTCCTTCACCAAATTGGTCAAATTCAAACACACCTACCGGCCCATTCCATACCACTGTGCCTGCATTTTTAATAATCTCTACTAATTCGTTAGCAGATTTCGCGCCAATGTCAAAAATCATATCGTCTGCCGTTACAGAAGCTACGTCTTTTTTGACTGCAGGCTCATTAGCATCAAACTTTTTACCGCAGACGACATCCACTGCAATGGGCACAGCTGCACCACGCTGGCTCATTTTTTCCATCAGCGCTTTAGCAGTGGGCACCAAATCATGCTCACAAAGCGATTTACCAACCTCATGGCCTGCCGCCTTGAGGAAGGTATTGGCAATACCACCGCCTACCACAAGCTGATCGACTTTTTCTGAAAGACTTTCTAATACAGTCAGCTTAGTCGAAACCTTGCTACCGCCTACAATCGCCACCATCGGACGCGCTGGGCTTAGTAGCGCCTTGGTTAAGGCATCCAGTTCCTCTGTAAGCAAAATACCGGCGCATGCGGTAGGTGCAAATTTTGCAATGCCATGCGTGCTGGCCTCTGCACGATGTGCAGTACCAAACGCATCCATCACAAACACGTCACACAGTTTGGCATAAGCCTGTGCGGTTTCATCCTTGTTTTTTTTCTCGCCTACATTAAAACGGCAATTCTCCAGAAGTACCATTTCGCCATTGGCTACTTCGAATCCACCGGACATCCAGTCCTTGATTAAGCGTACAGGCTTGCCCAATTTGGCTGCAATCACGTCCGCAACAGGTTTTAATGAGTTTTCTTCTGAATAAACGCCTTCTTCCGGACGTCCCAGATGCGAAGTCACCATTACTTTTGCACCCTGCTTCAGTGCGTACTCAATCGTCGGCATGGAAGCAGTGATACGCGCATCCGATGTCACTTTGCCATCAGCCACAGGCACGTTTAAGTCGGCGCGGATAAAGACGCGTTTGCCTGCTAAATCTAAATCGGTCATTTTGATAAATTGCATCATTTACTCCCTGAATGATTGTATTTACTAATCCATGCTCACTCAAATAACTGAGCGAGCGAGATGATATGCATGGCGCACGGCGCGCAAGAAGCGGGGTGTACATGCAGTACATGAGCATTTCGAGCACCGTGCAACACAGCAGATTACTCGCGCAGCCAGTTATTTAGCGATATGCTGTACTAGGCGCATGAGATTACATGTATATCCATATTCGTTGTCATACCAGCCAACCACCTTAACAAAGGTTGGGTCGAGCATGATACCTGCATCTTGATCAAATACTCCAGCCGCAGGGCTGCTACGAAAATCAGTAGATACTACTTTTTCGTCCGTATAGCCCAGCACGCCTTTTAATTCCCCTTCGGATGCCTTTTTCATAGCTTCGCAAATCGCTTCGTAAGTAGTTTCCTTGTTAAGCTCTACGGTCAAGTCCACCACTGACACATCTGCAGAGGGCACACGTAATGCCATGCCCGTGAGTTTTTTGTTGAGAGATGGAATCACTTTACCCACGGCCTTGGCTGCGCCGGTGCTGGAAGGAATAATGTTCTCGAATACGCTACGACCACCGCGCCAGTCTTTCTTGGAGGGGCCATCTACTG
>JAKPIR010000261.1 GCA_029549705.1 Pseudomonadota bacterium
AAAGAAATGCTCTTGGCTATTGGTGATAAGTATGAAGCACAAATCGCGGCAGATCGCGCTAATGATAAGCAGTTTAGATAGAAAATTTCTAGGTTAGATGAGTAGATAAATGACATTTTTTGGCCTACCTTTTCACGATATCGTTTTTTATGTGCTAGCCACGATATTGTTGTATGCAGCGGTGAGCGTAATCACGACCCGAAATCCCGTGTACGCTGCCCTATATCTGGTATTGGCATTTTTTACTGCCGCAGGGATATGGTTATTGCTTGAGGCCGAATTTTTAGCCATCACCCTGGTGCTGGTTTATGTTGGTGCGGTCATGGTGTTATTTTTATTTGTGGTGATGATGCTAGATATCAATTTGGATAGGTTGCGAGAAGGTTTTTGGAAGGCATTGCCAGTCGCGCTTCCTGTTGGCGGCTTAATGGCAGTAGAAATGGTGATGATTGTAGGGACCCGAAATTTTGGTGTGGATAAAGTAGCCGCACCAGTCGCAAAAAGTGCAGATTATAGTAACACTGCCGAATTAGGCCGTGTTTTATATACGGATTACTTACTACCATTTGAATTGGCCTCAATCGTGCTACTGGTGGCTATTGTTGCAGCGATTGCACTGACTTTAAGAGGTCGCCGTGAAAGTAAGTCGATGGACCCGGCTAAGCAAGTGCTAGTGAAAAAGTCTGATCGATTGAGAATTGTGAAAATGGACGCCACTGTGGAGCAAGCCGCAGAAAATAATGATGGCTCGGTAAAGGAGGATAAGTAATGGTGGGGCTTTCGCATTACCTTATTTTGGGCACGCTGTTATTTGCTATCAGCGTCATTGGTATTTTCTTAAACCGTAAAAATGTCATCATTTTATTGATGGCTATCGAACTCATGTTACTTGCGGTCAATTTAAACTTCATCGCTTTTTCTCATTACTTACATGATATTGCAGGCCAAGTGTTTGTGTTTTTTATACTAACTGTGGCTGCAGCAGAGTCAGCGATTGGCTTAGCCATTTTAGTGGTGTTATTTAGAAACTTGCGCACGATTAACGTGGACGATTTAGATACTTTAAAAGGCTAATATTTACCAATGACAATGCAACAGATTTATTTGGCCATTCCTCTACTGCCTTTGCTGGCCGCCATTCTGGTGGGCTTGTTTGGCAAGCTGATGCCGCGTTCGATGGCACATGTTTTGACCATCGCTGGCGTTGCAGTTTCATTTGCGTTGTCGCTTTATGTGTTAAAAAATGCCTTAGTGAGTGAACCCTATAATGCAACGGTATATTCATGGCTAAAAAGCGGTAATTTTACGTTTGAGATTGGCTTTTTAATTGACCGTCTGTCTGCCATGATGATGGTGGTGGTTACGTTTGTTTCTCTTATGGTCCACATTTACACCATAGGTTACATGCATGAAGATCAGGGCTATGCTAGATTTTTCAGCTATATTTCGTTGTTTACTTTTGCGATGTTGATGCTAGTGATGTCGAACAACTTTATGCAGTTGTTTTTTGGTTGGGAAGCAGTAGGTTTAGTTTCATACTTACTTATCGGCTTTTGGTATACGCGCCCTACGGCCATTTATGCCAATCTAAAGGCTTTCTTAGTCAACCGTGTCGGTGACTTCGGGTTTTTGCTGGGCATAGGCCTAGTGTTATTTCACTTCGGCAGTTTAGATTATGCGGCAGTGTTTTCGGTTGCGCCGCAAATGGCAGATGTGCAAATTAACTTAATTGGCAATACGCAGTGGTCATTGATGACGGCGACTTGTATATTGCTATTTATTGGTGCGATGGGTAAGTCCGCACAAGTGCCGCTGCATGTTTGGCTGCCTGATTCGATGGAAGGTCCTACACCTATTTCGGCTCTGATTCATGCAGCAACGATGGTGACCGCAGGTATATTTATGGTGGCCAGAATGTCACCTTTGTTTGAGTTATCTACAACGGCACTCTCGTTTGTATTGATTATCGGTAGTATCACAGCATTGTTTATGGGCTTTTTGGGCATTATCCAAAATGATATCAAGCGCGTGGTGGCATATTCTACTTTATCGCAATTAGGCTATATGACCGTTGCGTTGGGAGTTTCAGCATACTCTGTTGCGATATTTCACTTAATGACCCATGCATTTTTTAAAGCACTGTTATTTTTAGGTGCTGGTGCGGTCATCATGGGCATGCATCATGATCAAGATATCCGAAATATGGGTAACTTAAAAAAATACATGCCTGTCACTTGGATTACTTCGTTGATAGGCTCACTAGCCCTCATAGGCACGCCATTTTTATCAGGGTTTTATTCAAAAGACAGCATTATTGAAGCAGCAAAAGCTTCTCATATTACTGGCAGTGGCTTTGCCTATTTTGCTGTGTTAGCTGGCGTATTTGTAACAGCATTTTATAGTTTTCGCATGTATTTCTTGGTGTTTCATGGTGAAGAAAAGTGGCGAAGCGTTCAGCATGACGCACATCATGATGACCACGACCATCATCATGGTTTGGCTCCCACGGATAATCCACATGAACCTGGCTGGGTTGTGAAATTGCCCTTGATTTTATTGGCAATACCCTCATTAGCGATAGGCTATATTGCAATTGAACCAATGTTGTTTGGTGACTTTTTTAAGGGCGTGATTACTGTAGATTACGCAATTCATCCAGCAATGAAAGAATTAACGCATCACTGGCACACAATTTATCAATCGGCTAATGGTATGGCGCTTCATAGCTTAGCTACCTTGCCATTTATATTAGCTGCGTCTGGCGTATTTACAGCTTGGTTTTTCTATATGAAGCGGCCTGATATTCCTGCATCCATTCAAACAAAATTTTCTAATATCAATAAAGTTTTAGAAAATAAATATGGTTTTGATAGTTTTAATGAGCGAGTCTTTGCATTTGGATCTCGAATGATAGGTGAAAAGCTTTGGCAAATCGGTGACGTCAAGATTATCGATGGTGGGATGGTGAATGGAACAGCCAATTTAATAGGCAAATTGTCAGGGATTGTACGCAAATTACAAACCGGGCTGATTTATCACTATGCGTTTGCCATGATTATTGGCGTGTTTTTATTGCTCACATTTTTTACTAAAGTCTAAACATGCTCGAATTCTTCACTTTGGATTATTTCTATCGACACATTTTAAGTTTTGCCATTTGGTTGCCGATTGCGGCTGGCATCGCTGTGCTTTTTACTGCGAATGATGATAAGCCAAATGTTACGCGTTGGCTTGCTTTATTTGGCAGTGTAGCTGCCTTTGTAGTCACTATTCCGCTTTATACGCACTTTAACTTTGCTGATGGCGGTTTTCAATTTCAGGAAAAGTTTAGTTGGATTGCGTCCTTTAATATTCATTACCATTTAGGTGCTGATGGCATTGCGGTCCCGCTGATATTGCTGACTAGCTTTACAACAGTGATAGTTGTATTGGCGGGTTGGGAGGTTATAGAAAAACGTGTCGCGCAGTATATGGCATCGTTTCTTATTATGAGTGGCTTGATGATTGGCGTTTTTAGTGCGCTGGATGCCATTATGTATTACGTGTTCTGGGAAGCCATGCTGATCCCCATGTTCTTGGTGATTGGTGTTTGGGGCGGGCCTAATCGGGTATACGCAACGATTAAGTTTTTCTTGTACACCTTGCTTGGCTCGTTGTTGATGTTGGTTGCGTTTATCTTTCTGTTTTACCAAACTGGTAGTTTTGCAATTACAGATTACTATCAGCTTGCCATGCCGCTCAATGTACAGATTTTAATATTTCTCGCATTCTTTGCAGCTTTTGCGGTGAAGATTCCGATGTGGCCAGTGCATACCTGGTTGCCGGATGCGCACGTTGAGGCGCCTACGGGTGGTTCGGTCGTGTTGGCTGCAATTGCGCTAAAACTCGGTGGTTATAGTTTCTTACGCTTTGCGATGCCCATAGCGCCTGATGCGGCACATTATTTATCAGGCTACATGATTGCGTTATCTTTGATTGCCATCGTGTACATCGCGCTAGTTGCTCTGGTACAAAGAGATATGAAAAAGTTAATTGCCTACTCATCGATTTCTCATATGGGCTTTGTCACATTGGGCTTTTTTATTTTCAATAACTTAGGGCTAGAAGGCGCAATTGTTCAGATGATATCGCATGGCTTTATTTCTGCGGCCATGTTCCTATGTGTAGGTGTCTTGTATGATCGTGTGCATAGCCGTCAAATTGACTCTTACGGCGGCGTTGCTAATACCATGCCCATGTTTGCGGCTTTTGCTGTTTTATTTGCCATGGCTAACAGTGGTTTACCTGGAACCTCTGGCTTTGTGGGCGAATTTATGGTGATATTAGGCGCCATTCAGGTGAACTTTTGGTTTGCATTTTTAGCTTCATTCACATTGATTTTTGGCGCTGCCTATACTTTGTGGATGGTGAAACGTGTGTTTTATGGTGCAGTGGCCAATGAAAAAGTTGCAGCATTAAAAGACCTAAATAAGCGCGAATTCTTCATTTTGGCTATTCTAGCCATGTTAGTGCTAGCCCTTGGTATTTACCCGCAGCCACTAACGGAACTCACTAACGCCACGGTAACACAACTTCTTTCTCATTTATCACAAAGCAAGCTGCCCGTTGGTTTGTCAGCAGGGCTATAAGTTATGGAAAATATACGTTACGATTTAATCACAGCATTACCTGAGATAGTAGTGTTGAGTATGGCTATGCTGATATTACTGGCAGATTTGTTTTTAAACAAAAGTAACCGCATTGTTATTTACTGGTTAGCACAAGCCACTTTATTTGTTGCGGCATATTTCACGGCAAGCACGCACGCATCCAGTGTAGGCTATGCCTTTAATGGCATGTTTGTGGATGACTCTTTATCTGATGTGCTGAAACTAATGATTTACCTTGGAACTTCGCTAATTTTTGTTTACAGCCGTCAGTATATCGTTGACCGCAATATGTATCGTGGTGAGTTTTATGCGCTGGTGCTGTTCGCCATGGTGGGTATGATGATCATGGTATCAGGCCAGAATATGCTCACGTTATATATTGGCCTAGAGTTACTGTCGCTAAGCTTGTATGCGCTTGTAGCACTTGATCGTGATAATGCAAGAGCGACGGAGGCTGCCATGAAGTACTTTGTACTCGGGGCATTAGCTTCAGGTATGTTGCTCTATGGCATGAGTATGATTTACGGTATGACGGCCAGTTTGAATATTTCGGATATTAGTCATGCACTCATGAATGCACCGACACCGCATCAAGGGTTATATGCAGTGCTAATATTGGGTTTGGTTTTTATTGTGGCAGGGCTGGCTTTTAAACTGGGGGCAGTGCCTTTTCAGATGTGGGTGCCAGATGTTTATGAAGGCTCCCCTACAGCAGTCACTATGCTGATTGGTTCGGTACCAAAACTTGCTGCGTTTGCATTTGTAATTCGTTTGTTGGCCCAGGGTTTACAGACCATGGCAGTCGATTGGCAGCAAATGCTGATGATAATGGCGGTATTGTCCATTGTGGTGGGTAATGTGACCGCTATAGCACAAACCAATCTCAAACGTATGCTAGCTTATTCAACCATTTCACATATTGGTTTTATGCTATTTGGCTTAATGAGCGCGAGTCAAAATGGCTATATTTCGTCCATGTTCTACATTTCAAGTTACGTGTTAATGACGCTGGCCGGTTTTGGTATGATTATTTTGCTATCACGCAAAGGGTTCGAGGCCGAACAATTAAATGATTTAAAAGGGCTTAATCATCGTAGCCCGTGGCATGCATTTTTGATGTTAATTGTGATGTTCAGTATGGCTGGCGTGCCGCCAACTTTAGGGTTTTATGCTAAGTTTGCTGTA
>JAKPIR010000279.1 GCA_029549705.1 Pseudomonadota bacterium
GGAATGAAAGCGATTGACCAGCGACTGCGCATTGGAGAGCATCGTTTGGCGCGTGCTCGGGTCATTAGGATTTGACGATAAGGCTTTTACACTGGCAAAAAAGTCATTCAGTGTTGGGTTTAATCCGGCCGAAGCATCAGACAGCATGTTGTCAATGGATGTCATGTTAGCCGCGTAAGTTTCTAACCCTGCGCTGACAGATTGACTGTTAATGGCCTGCCTTGCCAATAATTCGTTATAAACGCGCGTGACGGACGATACTTCAGTCCCTTGCCCCACATAACCATAGCCAAAGTTTTGGGAAGAGGCCGCCGACTGCACAATAACTTGTCTGGAATACCCTGCAGTAGATGCGTTGGCGATGTTATGCCCAGTAGTGCTAATGCCTACTTGAGCCGCGTTTAGGGCCGTTTTTCCTATACTTAATATATTCGAGGTAGCCATGATGTTGCCTTTTTATAGAATCTCATAATGTGCATTACGTCATTAATTTGAGAAACTTTAACGTTATTTTTTGTTGGAACCTCACGAGGCCGAGACTTTTTCAATCACATTGGCTAATTTGCTGGCATATTGCGGGTCTGTGGCGTAGCCCGCTTTCTGCATTGCTTTTGCATAGGCCTGTGGGTCATGCATGTTGGCTATGACATGTTCATAGCGCGGATTTTGCTGCATCAATTTTGCAAAATCTTTAAACGAGTCGGCGTAGCTGTCATATGCACGAAATTTTTCAATGCGCTTTTGTTTAATGCCATTGATATATTCGGTCGTCATGGTTTCAACGACTTTGCCGTCCCAAGAACCTGTGGCTTTAATCCCAAATAGGTTGTGGCTATTCGTGCCATCAGCCCCTTTGATTTCACGCTTTCCCCAGCCGCTTTCAAGCGCAGCCTGGCCTAACATTAAGTGTGTTGGAATGCCCGTTGTACGGCTTGCTTCTTCCGCATGTACTGTCATTTTGGCTTGAAAAGCTGTCACGCTCTGTTCAACAGTTTTATTATTGTCAACTTTACGCGCGGCGTTCAAGGTATTGTTGATGATGGGGTTGGTGTTAAAGTTAGCCTGACTGATATTTGAAATATTTTGCTTAAATTGGCTAAGGTTTTGTATATTAGGATTAATCAGAGAAGAGGCGCCTTTTTTATTAACGCTATCATTTGTGGCATCTTCAAGTTGCTGCATTTCATTGATTTTACCGTAGCCCGTTTTACTCAACTGCTGTGCCAGCACATCGGCCAAGCCTAAACCTTTGCTACTCAGGTTGCTACTGAGTTGTTGGTCAAGCATTGCCGTGAAAGTGCGGCTTTGTTCATTATCAAAAGGGTTATCTTCAGATGAAGAAGCCTCACGCATACTTTTTAGCATCATGTTCATGAAAATGGCTTCAAACTGTTTAGCAACTTCCTTAATTGCCTCTGGTGAATTTTCTTTAGCTGCGTTTTTTAAGCCATTGAGGCCGTTGGCATCAAAGGCGACTTTTCCTGTTAGTTCCGAAGTGTTAATCATCTTAAATAATCTCCAAATCAGCTTTTAGCGCGCCGGCGGCTTTAATTGCCTGCAAAATTGCGAGTAAATCTTGCGGTGTGGCACCAATGGCATTCAGCGCTTTCACGACATCAGATAAATTGGTTCCGCTATTGAGTTTAAGCACTTTGCCCGGCTCTTTAGAAATTTCAATTTGCGAACGCGCGGTTGAAACGGTTTGGCCATTGGAGAGTGGCGCAGGTTGACTAATCACTGGGGACGTATCAATGACCACCGTTAAGTTACCATGAGAAACAGCGCAGCTATCTAGCGTGACCGCGCGGTTCATCACCACTGAGCCGGTGCGCGCATTCAGTATGATTTTTGCTGTGGTGGCTGCCGGGGTCACATTAATCGATTCAAGCGCTGCTAAAAAAGATACGCGATTACGATTGGCTGGCGGTGTAACACGAATCACACGCCCATCTTCAGCCACGGCCGTATTTTGGCCAAACTGGCGGTTAATGGCATCAACTGCAGAAGATGCGGTAGTAAAGTCAGACTCTTTCAACTCAAGGTTGATGCTATCCCCTTGGTTAATGGCGTTTGGCAATGCACGCTCAACGGTGGCGCCATCTGAAATGCGGCCAACGCCTAAGTGATTAATTTGTGTTTGGCTGCCATTGGCAGAAGCACCCACGCCACCTACAATTAAATTCCCTTGTGCAATCGCGTAAATTTGACCATCCGCACCTTTGAGTGGCGTCATCAGCAATGTGCCACCCCGTAAGCTTTTTGCATTCCCCATGGAAGACACGGTAATATCAAGTGTTTGGCCAGGCTGCGCAAAAGCGGGAAGGCTACTGGTGACCATGACAGCCGCGACGTTTTTGAGTTGCAAATTGGTGCCTGGCGGTAAGCTCACACCCATCTGCTGCATCATACTTAGTATGCTTTGTACCGTAAAAGGAGTTTGCGTCGTCTGGTCGCCAGTGCCATCTAAACCGACGACCAAGCCATAACCAAGTAACTGATTGCTTCGCACACCCTGAATCGTTGCAATGTCTTTTAACCGCTCCGCCTGTGTATTGGGAGAATAAATTACGCCCACAATCAGTAGGCCATACAGACAAAAGCCACCAATTTTTTGTAGCGTTAAATTCAATTTTTTGCTGATATCGTTCATGTCGTTGATGCGCTAGAGCGCGGCCATACTTAAGAAAAAACGTGCAAATAAAGAGGCAATTTCTGCGGCGTCCACTTTGCTGCTGGTGCGATATTCAATGCGCGCATCGGCAATTTTTGTGGATGTCACCATATTGCCGGCCGTAATCGTGTCTGGATTGACTACACCAGAAAAGCGCACATACTCGGTACTTTTATCAAAAGACACTTGCTTTTCTCCCGACACGACTAAATTGCCATTTGACAATACTTCAACCACTGTAGCGGTGACGGAGCCATTAAATACATTGCTTGCATTTGCTGCGTTTTTTCCTTCATATGACGTAGATGAGCTCGCACTAAATTCAGTTTTAGGGAAAGTGCGGCCAAGCAGTTTGCTGATTCCGCCTTCAGCTTTGCCGTCCTTGCTGCCAGAGTCGCCGTTCGCTTTGGTTGCACTGGTGTTTTCAGCAATGGTGATGGTTAAAATATCTCCCACAAAACGCGCTCTGCGATCTTCAAACAGTGGTTTATAAGCACTATTATTGAAAATAGCGCCAGTTTTTGGCGCATTGGCAACAATCGGCTGTGGTTTGGCGGTGGTTGGCTGTTTTACAATGGAGTCTGGCGTAATCGCACAGGCGGCGAGACTTAGCAAAGCCAAGCAAGTCATACTGATTTTTACGCATTCCATGGCGGTCACCATCCATTTTTTCATTTTGGTCATTTTGTCAGATTTTTCGTGCGTTACATTTGCGTCAGTTTTTGTAGCATCTGGTCTGAGGTTGTAATCGCCTTGCTGTTAATTTCATATGCACGCTGTGTTTGAATCATATTGACCAACTCTTCTACCACATTGACGTTTGACGTTTCAACGTAACCTTGTGTGAGTAAGCCCGCACCATTGGCACCGGGCGCATTGGTATTCGCATTGCCGGAGGCTGAAGTCTCAACATAAAGATTTTCCCCTTTTGCCTGCAAGCCGGCTGGATTGATAAAGGTGGCCAATTGAATTGCACCCACTTGTGTTGGTGCTGATGCGCCAGGTGTGGTGACAGAAACCGTGCCATCACGACCAATCGTTAAACTTTGAGCATTGGCCGGAATGGTAATTGCGGGCTGTAATGGAAAACCACTCGCGGTAACAAGCTGGCCTTGGCTATCCGTTTGAAATGAGCCATCGCGGGTGTAGGCCGTGCTACCATCAGGCAGCAACACCTGAAAGAAACCGGCACCTTGAATGGCCACATCTTTATCATTACTGGTGAGCTGTAAATTACCTTGGGTAAAAATGCGTTCAGTGGCAACGGGTCTAACGCCGGTGCCAAGTTGCAGGCCAGAAGGCAACTGTGTTTGCTGTGAAGATTGTGCGCCGGGCTGGCGAATCGTTTGGTAAATTAAATCCTCAAATACCGCACGTGAGCGCTTAAAACCACTTGTGCTCACGTTCGCCAAGTTATTGGCGATGACGTCCATTTGCGTTTGTTGCGCATCCAGCCCCGTTTTTGAAATCCATAGTGAACGCATCATGTTGTAATTCCTTTCAGAAATCTGTCATTAAGCTCATCTTAACGTAAGCGTACTTAACTCATATTGAGGAGTTGACTGGCTTTATTGGCGTTATTCTCAGCGTTCTGCACTAATTTCATTTGCATTTCAAATTGGCGTGCGAGGCTAATCATCGTCACCATTGCGTCCACCACATTGACATTGCTGCTTTCTAATGC
>JAKPIR010000281.1 GCA_029549705.1 Pseudomonadota bacterium
TTTGGGCGTATTGAAATGGTTCATCCCGCTGATTTATTGCATTGGCGCCTTACCCATTTGGCTGTCATTTGCACATGCCAACCCAGATGGCCTGGCCAATCTTGGGTTGATTGTGTATACACTGCCCATTGTATTCATGGCCACTTATGTATTGGGACTTGAATTTCCGTATTTTTCTGGCAACTACATTGAGGCACACGCCCTGTATTTTTGGCCTGCAGTGATGTTGTTGGCAGCTTTACTGTTCCTCATTTTTCACGGCCTGCAAATTGTCACTAGGCCCAGTGCCGCTGGGCGTTAGCATCCATCGCTATCATAAAATAGCAGCGCAAAGCTTTATGGAATTTTTGATTGAATATGGTTATGTAGGCCTTTTTGTTGCAGCGTTTTTAGCCGCCACCATTTTGCCGTTGAGTTCAGAGGTCGCTTTAAGCGCGCTATTACTCAGCGGTCTCTCGCCCATGATGCTCATCATCACTGCAACCATTGGCAATGTCCTTGGCGCACTGACCAATTACGCGCTGGGCTACTGGGCAAGCCAAAAGGCCATTAAACAGTGGTTAAGAATGTCTGATAGCGATTTTACGAACGCACAACAGCGCTTTGAAAAATATGGCATGTTAAGCTTATGTTTTGCCTGGGTGCCCATCATCGGCGATCCACTCACCGTGATTGCCGGCGTTTTGCGTATTCGCATCATTTGGTTTTTAGTGTTGGTAACTATAAGTAAATTACTGCGCTATATTGTTATCAGCCATATTGTGCTTTCTGCTTGATTACAGTGCCTTTCCCTGACTATCAAACAAGCCTTCAAATAAAATAGAACTTAAATAGCGTTCACCTGAATCTGGCAAAATCACTACAATCGTTTTGCCAGCGTTTTCAGCCCGTTTTGCATAGCGCACTGCCACTGCGGCAGCAGCGCCGCACGAGATACCCGCAAGAATGCCTTCTTCACGCGCCAGACGCTGGGCATACTGTACGGCTTCTTCATTGCTTACCTGGGCGATGTCATCAACCAATGTTAAATCCAGTATTTGTGGCACAAAACCTGCACCTATGCCTTGAATTTTGTGTGGTGCAGGTTTGAGCTCTTCACCGGCACGCTTTTGGCTTAATACCGGACTGGCAGCGGGTTCAACCGCGACTGAGATAATATTTTTACCTTTAGTATGTTTAAAATATTTTGTTACGCCTGTAATGGTGCCACCAGTACCTACGCCTGAGACAAAAATATCCACATTACCGTCTGTGTCATCCCATATCTCCGGACCTGTGGTTTTTTCATGAATGGCTGGGTTAGCTGGGTTTTTAAATTGCTGCAGTAACACATAACGATTTGGGTCTGAGGCAGCGATTTCTTCTGCCTTGGCAATTGCGCCACTCATGCCTTTAGCGCCTTCGGTTAGTACAAGTTTGGCGCCATAAGCCACCAGCAGTTTGCGCCGCTCAATGCTCATGGTTTCGGGCATGGTCAGCGTCAGCGGAATGCCCCGCGCGGCAGCTACAAAGGCAAGCGCAATACCTGTATTGCCGCTGGTGGGTTCGACAATTTCTTTGTCAGGTCCCAGTAATCCGCGTTGCTCGGCATCCCAAATCATGGCAGCGCCGATACGACACTTCACAGAGTACGCAGGGTTTCTGCCTTCAATCTTGGCGAATACCGTGGCTTCAGCACCGTCAGTGATTCGATTCAATCGCACTAAAGGCGTTTTTCCAATTGATTGTGCGTTATCTTCAAACCAGTTTGACATGAATATTCCTTTCAACTCACACATTAACACCTGCAAATGATAGATCGTTAATACGAAAATTTCGTTACTTAGTAGACCATGACTTTACCAAAAATACATCATAACGCTAAGTAACTTTATGGAATAACATAATAACGAAAGAGAATATTAAATTGTCAAATTTGCTTGTATCTGTATTGATGACTTATGTTGAACTTTGCCCAGCGTTAGAAAACAGTTTTTTGATGTCCGCCTCTAAAATTAATCTGTTACTGATTTGACCACAAACCAATTCGCATATGTCATAAACGCTCGGGTCTGCAATGCTGTAGTAGACGCAATTGCCACGAGACTCACGCTTGACTAAACCATAGTCAGAAAGCAGAGAAAGGTGTTTAGAAACATTAGCTTGCGTACTTCCTGATAGCTCTTTTAGCTGGCTCACGTTTTTTTCACCATCGCGCAATTCATTCAATACTTTTAATCGCATCGGTTCTGCCAGCGCTTTAAAATACTTAGCGACATACTGAAGCCCCCTATCATCGAGTTTACTCATACATAACACCTGTCAATATTCGTGATGATGAAAATTATACACCCAATTTATTGATTGACTATACAACTATACAGTAATATAGTTGCTATTGAAATTTGTGTAACGCGCCATTAAGCGTTTGTATAAAGGAAATTCTCTTGATTAAAAGAACAGCCATTCGTTTACCAAGCTGGCTCACACTAGGGTTACTTGGTTTAT
>JAKPIR010000296.1 GCA_029549705.1 Pseudomonadota bacterium
ATGAAATCGGTTTTTTCTCACTCAGCTTAAGTATGGCCATTTTGTTGCTGAAAGAGCTTTGGCTATTACTCGCAACAATGATCCCTTGTCCGCCACTGAAATAAAGCCAAACATATTTAAATTCAGATCGCACCGTATTGATAATGTATAAAAAGTCGATAGGGCGCATATGATGCAATTGCACCCACTGTTGCAATATGCCGCCCTCATTCAGGCGCGATTTGGCTAGCGTATAAAATTCTTTGTTATAAAGATTAGCGGCACCAGCAAACCATATCGAGGTAATCTCAAGGCTTATTAAATCATATTTTTTTGATTGAGTTAATAAATAGTTCCTGCCATCGGTATAGTGCATGAATACATTTGGGCTTTGTGATATGCCATGATTAATATTGTAAAAATATTTATCGGCCATAAAAACTATGTCACGCGAAGTTTCAGCTACATCCAAACGGGAAAAGCCTTGCTCTGCAAGCGCCCGCGTCGTCATGCCCGTGCCGTAGCCAATGGCGAGTGCAGTCCCTCGTTTTTCGGTATGCAATAGGGGAATTAGGGCGAATGATTCCTGCGCCAACATCTCCCCACCTTCTGCGTTATTGCCTTGAAATTTTCCATTGGTAAGCAGGGTAAGATGCCCGCCCTCTTTTGCGCCAGTTTGCGCAACGGTAGTAAGTCCCCCCTCTACACTTTCAGTGTGGGCAATGGTCTTGCCCCAATTTTGAGGGTAAAAATACACATTGCCGCCGCTTGAAAGGGCATCAAAATTCCAATGTGCTGGGAATAAAACGAGCGCAGCTCCTGAAACTGCTATAGGAAGCCATTTTTTAATGCCTGACCGCGTTCAAGAGTGAATGTCACCAAGATCGCAAGGCCAATTGCAAGACAGGCCAGCATAAAAAGGGTATCGCGCGATCCCCACTGTGGCAAAAGCCAGAATGCAGCCAATAAAACCCCTGAAATATTACCCAAGGTATTGACTGCGCTTGCAAAACCAACGCCTCGTGCCGCTTCGTGATTGAATCTGCGAGCGGCTACACCATCAGCAGCTAAGCCCATGGTGGAAGGGTAGCTCATGCCAATAAAAAATGCGGGTGGCATCATGGCCAGTGCGCAAACCAAGCCTCGGACCAGCTCGCGGGTAGAGAAATTTAAATGCACACCGTATTGCTGAATATAGCCAAAGCTGGCCATGTAATCAGCAATGCCATCCCATAAAAATGAAGTGATTAAAATAGATAAGGCAATGCCTAATTGTGCCCAAACGGTGATTTTTGCCCGATCATTTTTTCGTATCAGGTTTTCACCTGCCGTGGAGCCAAGGCCTAATCCTAATAAAAAAGTGGCCAGCATCAAGCCAAATGCGTAAACGCTATTGCCTGCAACCACAGCAAGCAGGTGCATGAAGACAACTTCCAGCGCTAATGTGATGGCGCCACCGAGCAATAAAACCAACAGGGCGGCTCTGCTTTGCAATAACAGCAAAGCATGGTTGACTATGCTGCCATCGGCTAGCTTAGCATCATCTTCTTTTTGTGACTGTTCAAGTAAGCATATTTCAGGTTTTTTTAGCTTTTCAATAACATAAAGACCTATCATTAAACTAATTAATGC
>JAKPIR010000312.1 GCA_029549705.1 Pseudomonadota bacterium
GCCGGCATGCTCACCAACCCATTGCGTGACCGCTTTGGCATTGTTTCACGCTTAGAATTTTATACTTCAGAAGAACTCAGCCGCATTGTGCAACGTTCAGCGGGTCTGTTGGAAGTTGAATTGGTCGATACCGGCGCGCTCGAGATTGCCAAACGTTCACGCGGCACGCCACGCATTGCCAATCGCTTATTGCGCCGTGTGCGAGATTACGCGCAAGTGAAAGCAGATGGAAAAGTAAGTGCTAACATTGCTGACGCTGCTTTAAAAATGCTAGATGTTGATCGCTTGGGTTTTGATGTCATGGATAGAAAATTGCTCCTTGCCGTGCTGGAAAAATTTGGTGGCGGGCCAGTTGGCCTAGATAATTTGGCCGCTGCGATTGGTGAAGAGCGCGATACCATTGAAGACGTGCTTGAACCATATTTAATTCAGCAAGGTTATTTAATGCGCACACCGCGTGGGCGTGTGGCCACCAGTTTGGCGTATCAACATTTTGGCCTGAGTGTGCCGGCAAGTTTGGCAACAGGTGAACTTTGGCAACCAGCCAGCGAAAATCAGTAGTACTCCGCAAAACTAAGCAACAAACTTGCTCGATAGCGTGCACTGCTTTTGGCTTTCTAATGAATGAAAAAATCCTAAAAATGCACATAATTTGTATCGAGAAAAAATATATGCTCTGCAAGCCTTTATTTACAAGGCTCGCAGAGCATTGAAAAGATTACGCATTAAAATTGCCTAAAAATTAGGCAATTTTAATGCGCTGACACTCTGTAAAATCCTGTTATTTTTGAAACAATTTCTTAACAATTTGACGCGCCACCATATTAAGTTGGCTGTGTTAAAATTTGTCCATGCAAAACTCTAGCGATTTCAGTTGGCCGATTCGCGTCTATTACGAAGACACCGATGCGGGTGGCGTGGTTTATCATTCAAATTACCTTAATTTTATGGAACGCGCCCGCACCGAATGGCTGCGTGCTTTGGGCTTTGAGCAAACGCATTTAAAAGACGACTTGGGCGTGATGATTGTTATCCATAGCCTGAACATTGCCTTTAAAAGCCCGGCGCGGTTTAATGATTTATTGCAAGTGCACTGCCAGTTTGCAAATGCAGGCCGTAGCAGTATGGATATCGCCCAAACAATCTTTCGTGATGGCGTGTTGCTGGCTGAGGCCAGCGTTAAAGCGGTATTTGTGGACGTTGCAACTTTTCGGCCAGTGGCCATTCCTCAGGCAATTAAAGATGCGGCTATGGGCCTAACCGATGCTTCGCTTACAACAACATGATGGCAACAAAACTTAACCTAGCTTTTTATTCTACTAAAATTAAACTATTGGAGCTTTTATGAATGTAGGCGTAGCCAATGATATGTCGATTTTCTCGCTGGTGGCGGGCGCAAGTTTGCCCGTGCAACTGGTGATGGTGATTTTGCTCATCACGTCTTTATTTTCATGGTGGTACATTTTTATTAAAGTGGCCACCGTCAAGCGCGCCGAAACCAATGCTGAAGACTTTGAAAAAGCGTTTTGGACGGGGGGCGACTTAAATAAACTTTATGAAGGCTTGAGTGTGGGTCGCCGCAAACCGCAAGGCATGGCGAGCATTTTTGAGGCAGGTTTTAAAGAATATGCTCGGCACAAGCAACAAGGCCGCACCGAGGTTTCAGACATTATGGAAGGTACACGCCGCGCCATGCGCGCAGCCTACAACCGGGAGATGGACGACTTAGATGCGCATTTACCCTTTTTAGCATCCGTGGGTTCCGTCAGCCCGTATATTGGTTTGTTCGGCACGGTGTGGGGCATTATGAATTCATTCAGAGGCTTGTCCAGTGTTGCACAAGCCACACTCAGCCAAGTCGCTCCTGGCATTGCAGAAGCACTGATTGCCACAGCGATTGGCTTGTTTGCAGCAATTCCGGCGGTAATTGCCTATAACCGTTTTGCCTCTAGCGTGGATAGGCTCTCGGTACGTTACGAAAGCTTTATGGAAGAATTCACCAACATCTTGCAAAGAAAGAGCTAAATCATGGCGCGCACCCGTAAACGCCGCATGATGAACCAAATCAATGTGGTGCCCTATATTGATGTGACTTTAGTATTGCTGGTGATTTTTATGGTGACCGCGCCAATGACCAACCCAGGCGTGGTCGATTTGCCAAAAGTGGGACAAGCACTCAATCAGCATCAAGTGCCGCCAGTGGTGCTCACCGTAAAACTCAATAACAAAATTGAGTTTGATAACAAAGCCATGGCGCGTGACGAATTATTGTTGGCGATTCGCCAAACTTTGCAAAAATCGCCTGAGCGCGCTGTGGTAGTGGCCGCAGATAAAAACGTAAAATATGACGATGTGATAGGCGTGATGGATTTGCTCAAGCAAAATAAAGTGGAAAAAGTAGGCCTGCTGTTAGCGCCGGCGCCTTAATTTACTAAAGCGATAAATTTAAATTCGATGCAACGCGCAAACCAAACCACAATGCTCAAAAACTATGAAAAAGAAATTTCATGGAAAGCGGGCGTATACGCAATCGCTGTGCATTTAGCGTTATTGGGAGGGCTACTGATTTCATTTAATTGGAAAGCCGCGCACCCTGTGCTGAACGTGGCGGAAGTGGAACTTTGGGATAGCATTCCGAGTAGCGCACCCCCGCCACCGCCCGTGATCGTGCCTAAAATTGAACCAAAAGTTGAACCAAAAATTGAGCCGCCACCAGTTGTAAATGAAGAACCTAAACCAGAGCCTGAGGCCAAGGTGGAAGAACCTAAAGTAGATATTGCGCTTGAAAAGAAAAAAGAACTCGAGCAAAAAAGGCTGGAAGAAAAAGCCGCAAAACTAGAAGCCGAAAAGCTTAAAAAAGAAAAGCTCGATGCATTGCGCGCTGAACTTTTAAAAGACGAAATGCGAGATAACGATAAGCAATTGAATGATAAAAAAGCTAAAAATGACGCGCTCAAAAAATTGCAGCAAGATCTGAGTGCAGAGGGCGATCAGCAGGCGCTGGCAGCCAAAGCCTCAGCGAATGCAGGGGTGATTGATGAATATAAAAGAAAAATCCAAGACAAAATCAAAGGCAACGTCAACAACGAACTATGTGGTGACGGCAAGCCTGTATTGAAATTTAAAATTGATTTACTGCCATCGGGCGAGTTAAGCGGCAGCCCAAAACTCACCAAAACCAGCGGCCTGGAAGCATGTGACGATGCGGTAGAGCGGGCTATTATGGCCTCACAACCATTGCCATTGCCTGACGATGTCGCTTTGAAGTCGCAATTTCGGAACTTAAATTTAACTTTTACACCTAATAATTGAAGAAAATTTTTGCGCTACACAGACGTGCTTTTTGTAACAAAGTGTAAATCGTGTGGCATCAAATAGCATTTACAGTTAAATTTACAGGAATAAATATCAGGGGCTCAATTTAACAATCGAGACGATAAAATATAACACCATGAAAATATTAAGATTTTTAGCTTTACTCACTTCATTTTTTACCACCGCAGTCTTATCAACACCCGTCGCGCATGCCGAATTGGAAATTGAAATTAGTGGCGGTAGCGCACAGCAAATTCCTATCGCCATTGTGCCTTTTGGGCAAGGTGAGCATGCTGCCACTATGAGTGGCATTATTGCGGCTGATTTAAAGCGTAGTGGTTTATTTCGCGTGTTAGAAACAGGCGGCGTGGCCAATCGTCCGACTGATATTACGCAAATTAAATTTGCCGAGTGGTCGGCACTACAAGCCCAGGCCATGTCGGTTGGCACCATTGAACCGCAGGCCGATGGCAAGTTAAAAGTGTCGTTTCAGTTAGCCGATGTGCTCAAGCAAACCCAGCTTACCAGCGGCCAATATAACATTAGCCCCAGCCAGTTAAGAATAACTGCACATAAAATTGCCGATGCGATTTATCAAAAACTCACGGGTGAATCAGGTATTTTTGCTAGCCACATTGCTTATATTAATAAATCAAAAGGCCGTTACGCCTTGCAAGTGGCAGATGCGGATGGTGCAAATCCGCGTACGATGCTGTCATCTAAAGAGCCGATAATTTCCCCTGCCTGGGCGCCGGATGGCAACCGCATTGCCTATGTATCATTTGAAAAGAAAAAACCAATTATCTATGTGCAAACGCTGGGCGGACAGCGCACAACCGTAGCGAGTTTTAAAGGGAATAACAGTGCGCCGGCTTGGTCGCCAGATGGCAATAAGCTTGCGATTGTACTCACGCATGGCGCCAACTCACAGTTGTACACCATAAATGCAGATGGTTCAGGCCTTAAACAGGTGACGAAAAGCAGCGCTATTGATACTGAGCCAACATGGTCCACCGACGGGCAGTGGATTTATTTCACCTCTGACCGAGGCGGTCGCCCACAAATCTATAAAGTTGCCTCACAAGGCGGCGACCCAAAACGGGTAAGCTTTGAGGGTGCCTATAATGTAAGCCCGCGTTTTTCACCAGATGGTAAATCATTAGCGATGATTCGTAATGACGGCGGCAGATTCCGGGTGGCCTTGCAAGATTTAAATAGTGGTCAAGTGCAGTTGCTGAGTGATGGCGCGCAAGATGAATCGCCCAGTTTTGCACCCAATGGCCGCGTGATATTGTATGCTACCCGTAATGGCGGTCGCGGCGCATTGGCCGCAGTGTCGGCCGATGGGCGCGTGAAACAGCGCTTAAATGAGACTGGTGGCGATATTCGCGAGCCAGCTTGGGGTCCACTGATTAAATAGTATTTACAGTAACAATGTTGAGTAAATTCAATTTACAATTTTTATGTAGCAGTTTAAACAATTTTTAGTATTTATTTTTTTTATGGAGAGCACTATGAACAACCTGACTTTTAACAAAAAACTACTTAGCACACTGATGTTGGCTTTAGTATTAACCGCTTGTAAAAGCACACCATTGACTAAACCGTCAATTGAAGACAAAAGCGTAGGCCAAAGCACGACATCCACGGCGCCAGCGGCTAAAGCCGATGATGGCTCAACCGTGAAAGAAGTGTCATTGGATGATGCCAATGCCAACGATGCGGGCAACCCATTAAAAGACCCTAACAACATTTTGTCAAAACGCAATATCTACTTTGATTTTGATAGTGATGCAGTAAAAGCAGAATATCGCCCATTGGTAGAAGCGCACGCAAAATACCTGTTAAGCCATAAAGATGCAAAAGTGATTGTGCAAGGCAATGCAGATGAGCGTGGCACACGCGAATACAACTTGGCGCTTGGTCAACGCCGTTCAGTTGCTGTAAAAAAAGCATTGAACGTATTAGGCGTACAAGATGACCAAATTGAAACCGTCAGCTACGGTGAAGAAAAAAGCGTAGGTTGCGCGGATGAAGCTTGTTATAGCAAAGACCGCCGTGCTGATATTGTGTATCAAGGTGAGTAATTGAAATTTGGCGAACCGCTACCGGTTTCGATAGCGGTTGCCGATTTTTTAAATTTTTAGATGCTAGCTAACATATGATGAAAAAACGCAGTTTGGTCGGTTTATTTTTGCTGATGCAACTTTTTGCATTCAATAGCAATGCGGCTTTGTTTGACGATAAAGAAGCGCGCAAAAAAATCTTGGAAATTGAAGCCACCATGATGAGCCAACATCAGGCAACGCAAAATGAGTTGGCTAATTTGAAAAAAAACCAGCAAGCGCTTGAGCAACGCGTGATTGCGATTGAGGCCATTACCAAAGGTCAGGTTTTGGGTGATATGCAAAACCATATTGATACGCTTAATCAAGAAATCGCCCGACTAAAAGGTGAGCTTGAAGAGGCCAATCATCATATTGAGGCCACGCAACAGCGCCAAAAAGATTTGTACGGCGATACCGATGCGCGTTTACGCAAACTTGAAGGCGGTGAAACCGCTGCCACAGGTTCTGCGGCGCCAAATGCAACTGCAACATCAACGGCTGCGCCAGCCGCTGTAACTGCACCAAACAAAAATACCCAAGAATATCAACTGCTTGAGCTTGCCAATGGCTTATCCAGAGAGGCTAAGCATAAAGATGCTTTCAATGCCTACGATAAATTCTTAAAAGATTACCCGGATAGCGCATTGGCGCCTGAGGCCAAATATGGCTTGGGTTACACGCAGTTTGCGCTTAAAAACTATAAATCAGCCATCGTCACACAGCAAAAAGTGATTGATTTGCATCCTGATAGCCCTAAAGTGCCTGATGCGATGCTGAATAAGGCCAACAGTCAAATCCAGCTTGGGCAGGTAGCCAATGCTAAAAAAACGCTACGTGATTTAATTGCAAAATTCCCAGAGAGCGAAGTAACCCCCACAGCACAACGGCGTCTAAAAGCGCTTGAAGCTATCAAATAACACCAGGCATTTTTCAGCTTAGATTAACCTTAATTTTTTACCGAGAGATTTTTGATGCTCTGCAAGCCTTATAAATAAAGGCCTGCAGAGCAGGTCAAAAAGGTTGTGTATCGTTAAGCACAGATTTCTTTGTTTATTCAGCGCATTTTTTATGCCGAGAATGCTTAAAATTTAAACAGTCCTTGGCTTTCACGGTAAAATAGCGTCAACTCAATTGCTGGCCTTTGACGTCATCACTTATGGCACTAAAAATTCACGAAATTTTCTACTCGCTTCAGGGTGAGTCAACACGTGTTGGCTTGCCAACGGTGTTTGTGCGCCTCACGGGTTGCCCGATGCGTTGCGTGTATTGCGATACTGCCTATGCGTTTAGTGGTGGCAGCAATATGGAAGTGGCCGATATTTTGGCTAACATTGCCGAACATGGTACCCGATACGTCACCGTCACTGGCGGCGAACCTTTGGCGCAAAAAGAATGCCTGGTGTTGCTCAAAGCGTTGTGTGATGCAGGCTACAGCGTCTCTCTTGAAACGGGCGGAGCAGTAGATATTAGCGCAGTAGACAATCGTGTTTCAGTCATTTTAGACATTAAAACACCAGATTCAAATGAACTCAAAAATTACCTTTGGGAAAATTTGAATTATCTTAAAAAAACAGATGAGGTGAAATTTGTCTTATGTAGCCGCGCTGATTACGACTGGGCAAAACAGATTTTGGCGCAACACCACCTTGCTGAAAAGTGCAGTGTGCTGTTTTCACCCGTTTATAGCCAAATAAACCCAACGGAATTGGCCAATTGGGTGTTGGCTGACAAATTGCCCGTACGCATGCAGTTGCAATTGCACAAAATTCTTTGGGGCGAGGTGCCAGGAAAATGACCAAGCGCGCAGTGGTATTGCTTTCTGGCGGATTGGATTCTGCCACCGTACTCGCTTACGCGCGTAGTCTGGGCTTTGAATGCTACTGCTTAAGCCTTGATTATCACCAGCGTCATATCGCTGAGTTACAGGCCGCCAAAAACATCGCTACATTAATGCGTGCGGCAGCACATAAAACCGCGCAGCTTGATTTATCCTTATTTGGAGGCTCAGCCCTTACAGATGACGCGATTGCGGTGCCAGAAAGCGCCACAACAGGCATTCCGATTACTTATGTGCCAGCCCGCAACACCATTATGCTGTCACTCGCTTTGGCTTGGGCTGAAGTATTAACCGCACAAGATATATTTATTGGGGTGAATGCGCTAGATTATTCTGGCTACCCGGATTGCCGCGGTGAATACGTTAAAGCGTTTCAGAATATGGCCAATTTGGCGACCAAAAGCGCGGTTGAAGGCAAAACAATTACCATTCACGCCCCGCTGATTGACATGACCAAAGCACAAATTGTGCAGCTTGGTACACAGTTGGGTGTGGATTACGCCATGACCGTTTCATGTTATCAGGCCAATGAACACGGCGAAGCGTGCGGCCTGTGCGACTCATGCCGCTTGCGGCGCGATGGCTTTTTCGCGGCAGGATTAGAAGATCCAACACGGTATAAGGCACGCACTAACGCTTAAGCGCTAAGGTTATTTGTAAATAAATGCTGTGCAACTTGATAAATAGCTTGTCAAAAGCACAATAAATAGCGTAAAATCCGCGCCTTTCTGCTTTAAAATTTCTATTAAAAGAGAACTAAGATTATGGTTATTATTCGTTTAGCTCGTGGTGGCGCGAAAAAAACTCCTTTCTACAACGTGGTTGTAGCTGATTCACGCAATCGTCGCGATGGCCGCTTTATTGAGCGCGTAGGTTTTTACAATCCATCAGCCAAAGCAAATGCTGAAAGCTTGCGCATTGATTTGGCGCGTGTCACACATTGGCAAAATAACGGTGCACAGTTGTCAGAAACCGTTGCGCGTTTGGTGAAATTCCACGCCAAAGGTCCTGAGCACGCAATTGCTGCAAAAGTAAAAGATGCTGCGAAAGCCGAAGCTGCTAAAGCTAAAATTGCCGCTGCTGAAGCCGCTAAATTGAAAGCTGCCGCTGATGCTGCTAAAGCAGAAGCGGATGCTAAAGCCGCCGAAGAAGTTGCAGCTGCAAAAGAGGCAGAAGCCGCAGCCAAAGCTGCTGAAGCCGAAGCTGCTGCTCCAGCCGAAGAAGCGCCTGCTGCAGAATAAATCGATACACTAAGGTGTTAAAGCACCTTGGCAAATAAGTTTATTTTGGAAGCGAGTAATTTAGTCATCATGGGGCGCATCGTTGCGCCTTATGGCGTTTATGGTTGGCTAAAAGTCGTTCCAGATACTGAAGCGCTCGATGGCCTGCTGGATTACGATACTTGGTGGTTAGGTAAAGGCAATGATTGGCGTGAATTGAACGTTGAGGCTGCTAAAATACACAATGATGTGATTGTGGTGAAGCTTGAAGGCATCAACGACCGTGATGCTGCCTTTGCATGTAAAAGTAAACAGGTAGCCGTGCCAAGGACGGCATTGCCTGAACCTGAAGAAAATGAATATTATTGGTCAGACCTGATTGGTTTGCGCGTAAGAAATAAGCAAGACGTTGATTTTGGTACAATCATTGATGTGTTTGAAACAGGTGCAAATGATGTACTTGTTGTGAAGTCAGATGTTCCTCCTGATTTGGTGAAGTTGGCATCTGAAAAAATAGTAGAAGTCAAAAATGAAAAGCCGCAGGAAAGATTGCTGCCTTTTATTGCCGCGGTGGTTTTAGAAGTAAACTTGAAAGCTAAAACAATGCTGGTTGATTGGGACGAAGACTTTTAGTGTTGAACGGCAATCATGGCTTATCAGTTTGATGTCGTAACGTTATTTCCTGAAATGTTTGAGGCCGTTACTCAGCATGGCATAACCAGCAGAGCGTTACAACAAAGTATTTATGCAGTACAGTTTTGGAATCCGCGAGATTACACTACTGATAATCACAAAACGGTTGATGATAGACCGTATGGCGGCGGGCCTGGCATGGTAATGCTAGTTGAGCCGCTCGAAAAGGCAATTAGCGCTGCAAAAGCCGTGCAAGCATCAAAGCATATAGAAAGTTGGGTTGTCCATCTTTCACCGGCGGGAAAGCCGCTGACGCATCAGAAAGTGATGCAGTTGAGTCAAAAGCAAGGCTTAGTATTACTGGCAAGTCGTTATGAAGGGGTAGATCAGCGCCTGATTGACACTGAAGTGGATGAAGAAATTTCTATAGGTGATTATGTGTTAAGTGGTGGAGAATTGCCCGCCATGGCACTGATGGATGCGATTATTCGCCAATTGCCAGGTAGTTTAGGCGATAAAGATTCAGCCATTGAAGATTCATTTGTAGATGGATTGTTGGATTGCCCGCATTACACAAGGCCTGAAGAGTATCACGGCGTAAAGGTGCCTGAAGTTTTATTATCAGGCAATCATGCAAAGATTAAGCAATGGCGTTTAAAAACGGCATTGCACAGAACTCGGGATTTACGTCCCGATTTATTGGCCGCAAGGCCGTTGACGAAAGAAGAAACACGACTGCTACAGCAAGATTAGAGCGCAGGAACAAGTTGCTTCATAATTAAAAGGAACCCCGCAAGGGAGAATAAAGGTAAAAAGATGGCAGATATCATTAAAATGTTAGAAGAGGAAGAAATTGCCCGTTTAGGTAAAACCATTCCTGATTTTGCACCAGGCGACACCGTGGTGGTTGGCGTAAACGTGGTTGAGGGTAACCGCAAGCGTGTGCAGTCATATGAAGGTGTTGTAATTGCTAAACGTAACCGTGGTTTAAACTCATCATTCATCGTGCGTAAAATCTCTTCTGGTGAAGGCGTTGAGCGTACTTTCCAAACTTACTCACCATTGATTGCTTCTGTTGAATTAAAACGTCGTGGTGATGTACGTCGCGCAAAACTGTACTACTTGCGTGAGCGTTCAGGTAAATCTGCACGTATTAAAGAAAAATTGGTTGCACGCGATAAAGAAGTCTTGGCGCCAGTAGAAAAAGCGTAAAAACTTCTTTACTAAAATCATAAAAAGCCCTGAAACAGAATATGTTTTAGGGCTTTTTTAATTGCACTAACATCAATAATAGCGTTTAATTAGCATATGAAAAGTCAGCATAAGCACATTTCAGAATATGAAGCCGTTGTAGAAACGCCATTCGGTGCAGTGGGAATTGTGGCTCAGGGCTTGCAAGTGGTTATCGATTTGTTGCCCGAAAAACTTGAACAAAAACCTGCCACGCAAAAATTAGCGCAAAACATCGCCACACAGATTGAAGCGTATTTAAAAAACGCCAACAGTGGCTTTAATTTGCCCATCAAGCTAAAAGGTACACCGTTCCAGCGTAGCGTTTGGCAGATTATTGGTGCAATTCCAAGTGGGCAGGTGCTCACTTATAGCCAAATTGCCGAGCAGCTTAAATCAAGCCCGCGCGCCGTGGCTAATGCATGCGGTGCGAATTTTCTGCCGATTGTCATTCCGTGTCACCGCGTTGTGGCAAAAGATGGTCTGGGAGGCTTTATGCGAGACGCTGAACACGGTCTTGCTATTAAAAAATGGCTTCTCAGGCATGAAGGCGCCATTGATGAAAATGGAAATTTAGTTTGAGTCAATGGCGTTAGAAAGTGCAGAAGCCCAGCAGTTAGATGCCTTTATTGACCACCTCTGGCTTGAAGACGGCTTATCTAAAAACACGCTTGAAAGTTATCGACTGGATTTAACCAGTTTTGCACTATGGCTGCCTACGCAAAAAAAACAACTGCTCACAGTTGAAGGTGCTGATATTCAGCAATATCTTGCCGTTAAATTTCCGCTAAGTAAACCACGCAGTATCAGCCGATTGATAGCCACTTTGCGACGTTTTTATCGCTACTATCTGCGTGAAAATCTGATTAAAACGGACCCTACCATTCAAATACAGTCGCCTAAGTTGCCGCGCAGCTTGCCTAAAAGTTTGAATGAGGAAGAGGTCATGGCTTTGCTCATTGCCCCCAAAGTTGCCGAGCCTGCAGGCCTTCGTGATAAAGCCATGCTGGAGTTGCTGTACGCCTGCGGATTGCGGGTATCAGAGTTGGTTAATATCAAGACCACTGAAGTCAGCATTCACGATGCTGTTGTCAGGGTGACGGGCAAAGGCAGCAAAACGCGCTTGGTTCCCATGGGTGAAGAGGCGGCCGATTGGATTTCAACTTATTTGCGCGAAGCAAGGCCTGTATTGCTACAAAAAAGGCTCTGTGATGCGCTGTTTGTCACCAATCGTGGCACTGAAATGACGCGCCAAGCTTTTTGGTACCTGATTAAACGCTACGCTTTGCTGGCAGGCATTAACAAGCATATGTCGCCACATGTGCTGCGCCATGCGTTTGCAACGCATTTGCTCAATCATGGCGCCGATTTGCGCGTTGTGCAAATGCTGTTAGGGCATGCGGATATTTCAACCACGCAGATTTATACGCATGTGGCACGTGAGAGGCTGAAGCAATTGCATAGTGTGCATCATCCGCGCGGTTAGGTGCAGTTTTATCATCAAAGTCGCTAACGCATTCACAGATGAATGCAATGGTGCGTCATGTTTTTGTTCTTTCAACGACAACCCCCAAAGCTTTCAGCCCAGCTAAAATCGCGGGCTTAGCCACTTTCACCTTCACGCTTAACGCGCCAAATTCTTTTAAAATCAATTGGCAAATATGTTCGGCTAAGGCTTCTACTAGCTGAAAGCTGTTTTCATTTAAGGTTTCGCGGATGCGGCCAACCACTGCGCCGTAGTCGATGGTGTCGTTAATAGCGTCACTTTTGCTGGCCTTCGTTAAATCGTAGCCAATCTCAATGTCTAAAATAATGGTTTGTGGGGTCATGCGTTCCCATTCGGGTACCCCCAGTTTAGTTTGCACTTTGAGTTCGTTGATGAAAATAGTGTCCATGATTTGGGCGATGGTTTAGAATGTAATTAACCAGATTTTAGAGCAAAACAATATGAATGAGTTAGGTTTTATTCCAGTGACGCTAATCCCTACCGTGTGGATTGCTGCGGCGTATTTGGTGGGTTCAGTCGCATTTGGCATTTTGGTGAGCAAGGCGTTTGGCCTGCCAGACCCGCGAACAGTTGGCAGCGGTAATATTGGGGCGACGAATGTGGCGCGTAGTGGTAAAAAATCTGCCGCCATTTTAACCTTGCTGGGTGATGTGCTTAAAGGCTGGTTACCCGTGTGGCTGGCGTTGCAGTCTGATATGTTGATGTGGGTGGTGGCGTGCGTTGGCTTGGCTGTATTTTTTGGCCATTTGTACCCCATTTATTACAAATTCAAGGGTGGTAAGGGCGTAGCCACTGCATTGGGCGTGATGTTGGCGCTTTCGCCTTGGGTTGCGTTAGCAGCATTGGCAACTTGGTTGGTGGTGTTTGCAATTTCGCGCTATTCATCGCTTGCCGCTATTACGGCTGCAGCATTGGCGCCAGTGTATGCGTGGTTTTTCTTGTCGGCGTATAAAGATTATTTTATGGCAGTGCTGGTGATGGCGGTATTTTTAATTTGGCGACACCGTAGCAACATACAAAAATTGCTGGCTGGAACTGAGTCAGGTTTTGGTAAAAAATAGCTGGAATTCGGCGGATTTTTACTGATTAAATTTTAAGCAAAAATAAGCAAAATCAACACAAACCTTTTGACCACCCCTGCAAGCCTTGTAAATAAAGGCTTGCAGGGCATTGAAATTCTCTCGGGCGAAAATCAGAATCTTTAAGGTGCTTTTAATTCACCTAAATCCCATCTTGGTTTTACGCTGAAACTGTAATCACTATCCTCGATTTTCTGCATAGCTTTCAGACGCATTGCCCCAGCAAAAGCAATCATCGCACCATTGTCGGTGCAAAACTCTAAGCGTGGATAGCTGACGGTGCAGTGTTTGCGCTTGGTCGCTGCATTCAGTTTTTCACGCAGTTTGCTGTTGGCGCCCACGCCACCAGAAACAATTAAATTATCTAAACCTGTTTCACGTAAGGCCGCCATACATTTGGTGGTCAGCACTTCTGTAACGGCTTCTTGAAACTCCCAGGCAATATCAGCTTTGGTTTGTTCATCTAAATTAGGGTGAGTGTTTACTAGCGTTAAAACCGCCGTTTTTAAGCCACTAAAGCTAAAATTTAAATCTCCGCTATTTAGCAATGGGCGTGGCAATTTAAAGCGCGGTTTGCCCGTTTGCGCTAATTTAGAAAGTGCCGGACCACCTGGGTAGCCAAGTCCCAGCAATTTAGCGGTTTTATCAAAGGCTTCACCCGCTGCGTCATCTAATGTGTCACCAAGCAAGGTGTATTGGCCAATGCCATCTACCCGCATTAGTTGACTATGCCCGCCAGAAACCAGCAGCGCCACAAATGGAAACGTTGGTGGATTTTCTTCAAGCAAAGGTGCCAATAAATGGCCTTCTAAGTGATGCACGCAGATGGTAGGGATTTGCAGGCTAAACGCGAGGGATTCTGCAAAGCTTGTGCCCACCAATAGCGCACCGGAGAGGCCTGGGCCTTGCGTGTAGGCAATGGCATCAATGTCTTGCAGTGTTTTGTTGGCCTCTTTTAAAACGTGCTCAGTCAGTGGCAATACGCGCCGAATATGGTCACGCGAGGCGAGTTCTGGCACTACACCGCCGTACTCAGCGTGCATTTCAACCTGCGAATGTAGGGCATGCGAGAGTAAGCCAAGCGCCGTATCATACAAGGCCAGCCCCGTTTCGTCACAAGAAGATTCAACGCCTAAAATTAACATGAATGGTAATGGATGAATTGTAAAGGTTGAATTATTACGTATTTAGCCGATTAATGCATAAAAGTAATTGAATAAAAACAATTATGCGATTAAAATAGTCGGCTTTTCTCAGTTTCTAAACCTTAGTATTTATAAAGTGTTTAAGGTAATTGAGCATAATTTAACTAACTTCTTACAAAATAAGAGAGATTGAATGTCTAGTGTACGCGTAAAAGAAAATGAGCCGTTTGACGTTGCCCTTCGCCGTTTTAAACGCCTAATTGAAAAAACTGGTTTATTGAATGATCTTCGCGCCCGCGAATTTTATGAGAAACCAACATGGGAACGTAAACGTAAAGCGGCTGCGGCAGTTAAGCGTCAATATCGTCGCCTAATGAAGCAAACATTACCAGCTAAACTTTACTAAGTTAGTCTGATGGCTGATTCAAAGGAAGTTGAAGTAAAGGCAGAAGATGTCTTTTGGCAGCTGACAGATAACTTTATTGGTCATGCTAATTCACTAGTGCCTGCGCACGATGTAGGTGTGGTAAACGCAAGTATGATATTTGCATCTGCTCGGTTTAACACTTTTGTCATTGCTTCGCAATGTGGCACTAAAGAAGCGTTTGAGACCGAAAAAGCCGCCGCGCTGGATTATTTTGTGAACCAATATAAAATTGCGCTCACGGAACACATGACCGAAGTGCAAACCAACTTCGATAAATACATCCGCCCAAATAACTAAAACCCATGAGTCTAAAACAAAAAATATCAGAAGATATGAAAGACGCGATGCGCGCAAAAGATAGCGCGCGCTTGGGCGCTATTCGTTTGCTACAGGCGGCCATTAAGCAGCGCGAAGTGGATGAGCGTATAGAGCTGACAGACGCGGATGTGATTTCAGCAATTGAAAAAATGCTAAAACAGCGTCGTGATTCAATTGCGGCGTATGAATCAGCAAACAGAACTGATTTGGCCGATGTTGAAAAGTTTGAAGTGAGCGTGTTGCAAACTTATTTACCACAACAGCTGACAGAAGAAGAAGTTAGTCAAATCGTTGATAAAGTCATTGCCGATACCGGTGCTCAGGGGGCTAAAGATATGGGCAAAGTGGTTGGATTGGTCAGGCCGCTAGTCGCAGGTGTCGCTGATATGGCTAAAGTGTCGGGTTTGATTAAAGCACGCTTGGGTTAAATTACGATAATCCGCAATATAGCGATAAAAAAAACAAGGGAGCGACATCGCTCCTTTTTTTATTGATGCCTTATACTCACACTTATGATTCCAGAAAGCTTTATTCAAGAGTTGCTCAATCGCGTTGATATTGTTGATGTGATTGATAAATCTGTGCCGCTGAAAAAAGCTGGTGCAAATTACTCTGCTTGCTGCCCGTTTCATAACGAAAAATCCCCCAGTTTTACAGTGAGCCCTACCAAGCAGTTCTATCATTGTTTTGGTTGCGGGGCGCACGGCACTGCAGTTGGATTTTTAATGGAGTACCAAGGCTTGAGTTTTGTCGAGTCCATTCATGAGCTGGCGCAAATGGTCGGCATGATTGTGCCGCAGGAGACGCGCGACTCAGAAAAACCCAGTGCAAAAGTGGTGATGGGTCTGCAAGAAGTGCTGCAGCAAGCCGCCGATTATTACAAAGCGGAACTTAAAAAATCCCCGCGTGCGATTGAATATCTTAAGGCGCGCGGTTTAAGCGGCAAAGTTGCCGCTAAATTTCAAATTGGCTACGCGCCTGCGGGCTGGCAGAATTTACAAAGTGTGTTTCCGCATTGTGAAAATGAAGCGCTCAATGTCGCGGGACTAGTGGTTGAAAATGAACAGGGCAAACGATACGACCGCTTCCGTGACCGCATCATGTTCCCCATTCATGACCAAAAGGGTCAGGTGATAGGCTTTGGTGGACGCGTCATTAACCCAGAAGATACGCCTAAATATTACAACTCGCCTGAAACGCCATTATTCCAGAAAGGCCATGAACTTTACGGCTTATTTTTAGCGCGGCGCGCCATACGCGATGCTGGCCGTGCCTTGGTTGTAGAAGGTTACATGGATGTGGTGGCTCTTGCGCAATATGGTATTGAGTACGCTGTAGCAGCGTTGGGAACGGCCACCACGCCTTTTCATATTACCAAACTGATGCGGCAAGCCGATGAAATTGTCTTTTGTTTTGATGGCGACAATGCTGGACGAACGGCGGCTTGGCGCGCGGCAATGAATGCATTGCCCGCGCTCACCGACGGTTTAAAATTATCGTTCTTATTTTTGCCTAAAGAGCATGACCCTGATTCGTTTGTGCGTGAATTTGGCAAAGATAAGTTCGAATCTGAGATGAAGGCTGCGATGCCGCTTTCACAGTATATTTTGAGGCATTTGAGTGAAAATAACACCCTGCAAAGCCAAGAAGATAAAGTACGCTTTTTGAATGAAGCAGAGCCAATTTTGCAGCAAATTAAGGCGCCACGCAGTGCGATGTTTTTGCGCAAAAAAATTGCAGAATTGGCACAGTTGTCGATAGATGAAATGCACAGTTTGCTTAAATTGCCTAACTTGAATCAAACGCCTGTGCAAGCAAGGCCAAAGCTTTCCCGCACGCCGAGTTCATTGCATAAACGTTTTTGCCTTATGCTGTTAATGCAACCCAGTTTGGCAAAAGCTGGCGATTTGCTATGGGTGGTAGGTCAAGACGAAGAGGCGCAATTGTTGCGGCACACTATTGAAACTTGTCTGTTGCATCCTCATTCTAAGCCTGTAGTCATCATGCGTGCGCTTGAAACAAAAGTGGATGCAAAATTACTGCGTGATTTAGCGCGTGATTTACATCTATTAGACGAAACATTAGATATGGCGCTTGAGCTTGCAGGTGCAAGGCAACAGCTCAAGCAAATTTACGCACAACAGAGCGGACATGTTTTGTTGTCGCAATTGAGCGAAAAACCTTTGAGCGAACTCACGGAAGCTGAAAAGGCAATGTTAAGGGCAGTGGGATTTAAAACTTTAGCAGTCAAACCCGAGCCAAAATAGGGTTTAATTCTGTTATAATTAAAGGTTACAAAAATCATTTGCTAGTTACTTTTTAAGAAACCTAGCGTGCATAATTTAGAGGTAAGTCATGGCGAGACCGAAGAAAAGCGAACAAGATGTCGCTAAAGAAAAAAGCGAATCTATAAACCCTGCGCTACAAGAAGCAAATGCGGAAGAGCGCCGCATTCGTTTAAAATCATTGATAGTGTTAGGCAAAGAGCGTGGCTATTTGACCTACGCTGAAATCAATGACCATCTACCCGATGATGTGCAAGGCTCAGAGCAGATTGATGGCATTATCGGCATGATTAATGACATGGGCATTCAGGTTTATGAAGAAGTGCCTGATGCTGAAGTGTTGCTGATGTCAGATGCCCCACCGGCTGTAACAGATGAAGATGCAGTTGAAGAAGCAGAACAAGCGCTTGCTACGGTAGATTCCGATTTTGGCCGTACTACTGACCCAGTGCGTATGTACATGCGTGAAATGGGTACTGTTGATTTGCTCACGCGCGAGAGTGAAATTGAAATTGCCCGCCGTATAGAAGATGGTCTCAAGCACATGGTGCAAGCGATTGCCGCTTGCCCAACCACGATTGCCGCACTTTTAGAGATGGTTGATAAAGTTGAAAACGATGAAATGAGCGTAGACGACTTGGTTGATGGTCTAATTGATGCTGATGTCGGCTTAGATGATGCGATGACGGTTGAGGCGGCAGAAGACGAAGAGCCGGAGTTGATTGATGATGACGAAGATGATGATGGTGATGCGGATGGCGCAAAAGCTGCGGCTATATCAGCTGAGGCTTTGGCAAGGTTAAAAGAAGAAGTGGTGAATCGCTTTGCGGTTATTCGCGCGGCAAATCAAAAAATGCAGGTGATTTTAGCAGAGAGCGGCTCACAGGATTCAGAATATCAAAGGCTGTTAGCAGAAATTTTAGAAGAACTGACAGCATTTAGGTTTTCAGCAAAACAAGTTGAAGGTTTATGTGACCAAGTGCGCGCTATTATAGAAGCAGTGCGCGGCCATGAACGCAAAGTAATGGATTTTTGTGTAGAAAAATCTGGTATGCCTAGAGCGCATTTTATTAAATCATTTCCAGGCAATGAATGTGATTTAAGCTGGCTGGAGCAGGAATTAAAGGTTGAGAAACCCTATACAGAAAAGTTAGCAAGATATAACCACTCGATTTTGGACCAACAGCAGCGACTAATCGACTTAGAAAATAAAGTTGGAATACCAATCAGAGAGTTAAAAGAAATCAACAAACAGATGTCTACGGGTGAGGCGCGAGCAAGACGTGCTAAACGCGAGATGATTGAAGCAAACTTGCGTTTGGTGATTTCAATTGCAAAAAAATATACCAACAGAGGTCTGCAATTTTTGGATTTAATTCAAGAGGGTAATATTGGCCTAATGAAAGCGGTTGATAAATTTGAATACCGTCGCGGCTTCAAATTCTCAACCTATGCCACATGGTGGATTCGTCAAGCGATTACCCGTTCGATTGCTGACCAAGCAAGAACCATACGTATTCCGGTGCACATGATTGAAACGATTAATAAGATGAATCGTATCAGCCGCCAAATCTTGCAAGAAACTGGTGTAGAACCTGATCCAGCGACGTTGGCTGAGAAAATGGAAATGCCGGAAGATAAGATACGTAAAATCTTAAAAATCAGCAAAGAGCCCATTTCGATGGAGACGCCAATCGGAGATGATGAAGACTCTCATTTAGGTGATTTTATTGAAGATAGCACAACGTTAGCACCTGTAGATGCAGCGGTTTATGCTAGCTTGCGCGATGCAACAAGTGAAGTATTAGAATCTCTTACACCGCGTGAAGCTAAAGTGCTACGGATGCGCTTTGGTATTGAAATGAACACAGACCATACGCTTGAAGAAGTGGGCAAACAATTTGATGTCACGCGTGAGCGAATTCGTCAAATTGAGGCTAAGGCACTGCGTAAACTGCGTCACCCAACACGCTCTGAAAGATTAAGAAGCTTTTTAGAAACTGGTCAAGACTAAAAAAGTATAAAAGGTTTAGGCCCCCTAGCTCATGCTTGGTTAGAGCAGCGGACTCATAATCCGATGCTCTTCTAAAGTGGCTGCTGGGTTTTCAGATAGGTTTCATGTGCTTAGGTGCATAAAGAAGTAAAAGTGATTTGTAATACTGAAACATCATTCACTTGATAATTTCAGAGAATAAAAGTTTAAGGCCCCTTAGCTCATGCTTGGTTAGAGCAGCGGACTCATATGTAAATGTGCCATATACGTGGAAACTGTATATGGGATGGTGTCAAATTCGGTGACACCTGACGGCAGTAATGCACAAGGCAATGCCGAGCTAAGCTTCAAATAGAAATGTTTGTTGAAAGTGTAGAGACTAGACGGCACCCACCTAAAGCAATC
>JAKPIR010000316.1 GCA_029549705.1 Pseudomonadota bacterium
CACATACAGAAAAACTCGCTTTATCAAGCGCCGAAGACGCAAAAAATATAAACGAAAGTGACACAAGTAAAAATAAAACCAATAAGATTGAACCCAGCCTAGAAAGAACCGTCACACACAAAATTAAAAAAGGTGAAACCCTACAGTCTATCGCCAAGCAGTATGATGTGAGCGTAAAGCAAATTTTAGCCATCAATACGTTAAAAAGTACGCGTGTTAATGTAGGTCAAACCCTAAAAATCAAGACAGAAGCTGCCGAGCCTAAAATGCAAAAGTTGAACAACAGCAAAGTTGCGCACAACAAAAAAGCGGATACCAAAAGTCGTCAAACAAACAAAAACAAAATAAAACAGGAACAATCAAACAAGAAAGTGCAACAAAAAGCTCAGAAACAGCAAAAACCCAAACAAACCAAAAACAGCCAAAAAAAGTAAATGCTAAATATGTTTTTAAAATCGATCCAAATGCCAAGTAACATGCATAGAATCAAATGCTTACCATTTCTGTTGTTGAGCTTAATTTTTTTAAATAGCTGTGACAACGCCAATCACTCAAGCGCACAAACGGATTACAGCAAACAATATCCTGCCACTGAAGGCGGTACGCTCATCAATGCCATGACTGGTGAACCAAGTGGTTTAATTGCGATGACCGCTGGCGAATCTGCTGCCTCCGCCATTGCCGGCAATATATTTAACAGTCTGTTGAAATATGACAAAAACCTTGATTTGGCTGGCGAGTTGGCGGAATCTTGGGATATTTCTGATGATAAAAAAACCATCACGTTTCATCTGAAACCCAATTTAAAATGGGCAGATAATCAGCCCCTTACCAGTGAAGATGTGCTGTTTACTTGGAAACTCGTTACCGATGACAATACGCGCACGCCTTATGGTGCAGACTACAAACTGGTTATTCGGGCAGAAACACCCGATGCAAACACCTTTAAAATTACTTACGCAGCGCCTTATGCACCGGCTTTAGAAACTTGGGCTAGCTTGCACATTCTGCCTAAACATTTACTTAAAGACCAAGACATTAACACTACCGCCTTTGCACGTAACCCTGTCGGCAGCCACTACTACAAGCTTGAAAAATGGAAAAATGGTCAATATCTATCACTGGTACGCAACCCTAATTCTACGCAAGGCCAAGCTTACATAGAAAAACTCACTTCGCGTATCATTCCAGACAAAGCAGCGCAATTCTTAGAACTCAGCGCAGATAATATTGACATCATGGGACTAGACTCGATTCAATATTCAAGAGTGCTGCCAGCCCGGCCCGAACTCAATAAAAACATTGCGCTGTATAAAGAGCTGGGGAATAGCTACGTATATTTAGGCTTCAATCTCAAGCGACAGCCATTTAATGATGTTCGTGTTCGGCAAGCCATCAATTATGCTATCAATAAGCAAGAAATTATCGAGGGCGTTTTGTTAGGCCTTGGTGAACCCGTTGCTTCTCCTTATAAGCCCGGCACACGCTGGAGCAACCCAGCACTTTCACCCTACCCTTACAATCCTGATAAAGCCAAAGCTTTATTAAAAGAAGCTGGCTTTTCTGACACCAATGGCGATGGCATTCTGGATAAAGATGGCAAACCATTGAGCTTTGAAATTCTCACTAACCAAAATAAAGAGCGTGAGATGACAGCGGTATTAATGCAACGGCGGCTCAAGGATATTGGTATTGATGTAAAAATCAGAATTTTGGAGTGGGCCAGTTTTTTAGGTCGATTTATTGAACCAAGAGAATTTGATGCCGTGGTCTTAGGCTGGAGTTTAGGGTTAGACCCTGACCAATACAATATTTGGCACTCTAGCCAGCAAGGTCCAAAACAATTTAATTTTGTCGGTTACAACAACCCGAAAGTGGATGCCCTTTTAGAAGCCGGTCGACTTGAGCTTGACCCTGACAAACGCATGAAAATTTATCATGAATTTTCAAAAATATTACTGGAAGATAGCCCCATCGTTTATCTATCTGCAGGATATGGCTTAAACGCAATACACAAACGTGTACAAGGTATCAGCAACCCTGCACCACCAGCAGGGATTGGCCATAACACCCACGAGTGGTATATTCCTAGCCAATATGCGCGCAATGAATTAAGTGAGTATTAGGAAAACCCGCATGCTGAAATACATCATTAAGCGATTCTTATGGATGATCCCAATGCTGATTGGCATCAGTTTAATCTCATTTTTCATCATGCAATTAGCCCCCGGTGACATCACGACTACTGAAGCGAATTTCAACCCCAAAGCCAGTGAGGAGTCACGACAAAAACTACGCGCCATGTACAATTTAGATAAACCGATTATCGTGCAGTACGGTTTATGGTTAAAACGAATGGCAACACTTGATTTTGGCAATTCGTTTGCTTCGCATCAGCGACCCGTATTTTGGCAAAGCAAAGATAAAGACGGTAATGTCACGTTAGGGATGATTCAAGAGGCGTTGCCCATTACCCTACTCATCAACGTGTTAAGCCTCGCGCTCATTATTATGATTGCGCTACCACTCGGCGTGATATCGGCGTTAAAGCAAAATCAATTTGCTGACCGCGCTATCACGGTGTTTGTCTTTATCGGCTTCGCTATCCCCGGTTTCTGGCTGTCGCTGATGCTAATGTATTGGACGGGCGTACAACACCAGTGGCTACCAATTTCGGGCTTACAAAGCATGGGGAGTGAACATCTTTCTTGGTTTTCTCAAACCATTGACTTTATTAGACATCTTATTTTACCGGTATTTATCTCTGCCATTACCGGCTTAGCAGGCATTTCGCTATTTACACGAAATGGCATGCTTGAAGTACTCCATCAAGACTACATCACCACCGCCCGTTCAAAAGGGTTAAGCGAAAACCGCGTGGTTTACGGTCATGCCTTACGTAATGCTCTTTTACCACTCATTACGTTACTGGGGTTGAGTATCCCAGGCTTGATTGGCGGATCGGTGATAGCTGAAAGTATTTTTGCCATCAATGGCATGGGGAAACTCTTTTATGATGCGGTTTTGATGCGCGATTTTCCTGTGATTATGGGCATACTCACCATAGGCGCATTTCTCACACTAATCGGCAATTTATTAGCGGACGTCGCTTATGCATGGGCTGACCCTAGAGTGCGACGTGGGGTCATGCAATGAAAAAGATATTTTCTAACCCATTAACCATTGCAGGCTTTGTTATTATTGCCAGCATTATGCTGCTAGCGCTCTTCGCACCTTTTATCGCACCTTATGACCCGGATGCCATAGATGTAAAGGCCATCCTACTTGGTCCTTCTAGCCAACATTTCATGGGGACCGACGGACTAGGTCGTGATGTATTCTCACGCATGCTATACGGTGCGCGTATATCATTGCTAGTCGGCTTTGTTGCAGTAGGCATTGCCACCTTGATTGGGATTATTCTCGGTGCGATAGCGGGGTTTTACCGTGGTTGGGTAGATACCGTCATCATGCGCTTAGTGGATGTGATGCTATCCATTCCAAGCTTCTTCCTGATTTTAGCCGTGATTGCTTTTCTAACGCCCTCCATCTGGAATATTATGATTGTGATTGGCTTGACGTCTTGGATGGGCGTCACGCGTCTAGTACGTGCCGAGTTTTTAAGTTTGCGTAACCGTGAGTTTGTGCTGGCGGCGCAAACATTAGGTGCAAAAGATTTCCGGCTAATATTCACGCATCTACTGCCTAATAGCCTGACGCCAATTATTGTGAGTTCTATTTTAGGAATTGGCAGCGCTGTATTATTAGAGTCTGGCTTAAGCTTTTTAGGACTAGGGGTGCAACCTCCGCAGGCTTCTTGGGGCAACATATTAACCGATGGCAAAATCTACATTCAGTTTGCCTGGTGGCTGTCTCTTTTCCCAGGTCTTGCAATTTTGATTACGGTGTTAGGGTATAATCTGCTGGGTGATGGTTTACGCGATGCGTACAACCCCAGAAGCAGTCAACACTAATACAGCTATAAAGTTAAAATATTGATAGGGACAATCTCATGGGATTCTTAACAGGCAAAAAAATTCTCATCGCTGGTTTATTGAGCGACCGATCCATTGCTTATGGCATTGCAGAAGCAATGAAACGTGAAGGCGCTGAACTTGCATTCACTTACCAAGTTGAAAAGCATAAAGACCGCGTGAGCAAACTGGCCGCTGACTTTGACTCTACACTTGTTTTTCACTGTGATGTTGCAGAAGACAGTTTAATTGACGCACTTTTTGTAGACATCGCAAAACATTGGGATGGCATCGATTCCATCGTGCATTCTGTCGCTTTTGTGCCAAAAGATGCGCTAGATGGTGATTATCTTGAAAAAGTCACTCGTGAAAACTTCCGTATTGCGCATGACATCAGTTCATACAGCTTTGCCGCACTGGCCAAAGCAGCCCTGCCGCTGATGTTGGGGCGCAACGGCAGTTTGCTGACGCTCAGCTACTTAGGTGCAGAGCGAACCATGCCAAATTACAACGTTATGGGCGTTGCCAAAGCTAGCCTTGAAGCCAATGTACGTTATATGGCGCAAAGTTTGGGTCCAAAAGGCATTCGCGTAAACGCTGTATCTGCCGGCCCTATTAAAACGCTCGCGGCTTCTGGTATTGCGGGGTTTGATAAAATGATCAATTACAATGAAAAGCACGCCGCCTTACGCCGTAATGTCACGATTGAAGAAGTTGGTAATGCTGCGGCTTTTTTATGTAGTGATTTAGCCTCAGGTATTACGGGCGAAATTACTTATGTGGATGGCGGTATGAATATTACGGCTGCTGGCGTTATTGACTAGCGAATGCGCCTTAAAATTAAAGGGCGCATGAAATGCGCCCTTTTTTATTGCCTGAGGCTCTGATTCAACTACTCTTTTCACGCATTTCTTAATTGTTGAAGCGCTTGCTCCAAACGCTCCACCCCAATGACTTCAATGCCTTCAATGCGCTGTTTAGGCGCATTGGTTTTTGGTATGATTGCCTTTGTAAAACCGAGCTTTGCGGCTTCTTTTAAACGCACAAGTCCACCCTGCACTGGGCGCACTTCCCCTGCCAAACCGACTTCACCAAACACCACGAGCTTACTTTCTAGCGGCTTGCTTTTGAGGGATGAAACTATTGATAGCAACACTGCCAAATCTACCGCTGGCTCGCTGATTTTCACGCCACCTACCGCGTTAATAAACACATCTTGATCAAAGCACGGAATCCCCGCATGGCGATTTAGCACTGCAAGCAACATGGCTAAACGATTTTGCTCAAGGCCAGTCGCCAACCGCTTAGCATTCGGCGCGTGGCTTTCATCGACTAAGGCTTGAATCTCTATCAGCAACGGACGTGTACCTTCCATGGTCACCGTGATGCAACTGCCTGCCACTTGGTTTTCGTGGTGCGATAAAAAAAGTGCAGAGGGATTGGTCACTTCACGCAAGCCATGCTCTGTCATGGCAAAAACGCCCAACTCATTGACTGCGCCAAAGCGGTTTTTAAAGGCGCGAATCAATCGAAAACTTGAATTTTGGTCCCCCTCAAAATATAGCACGGTGTCCACAATATGCTCCAGCACGCGCGGCCCAGCAAGCGAGCCTTCTTTAGTGACATGCCCGACCAAAATCACGGTAATGCCGAGTTGTTTAGCCAATCTTGTCAATTGTGCCGAGCATTCTCGCACTTGCGCCACCGAACCAGGTGCGGATTGCAAGGCTTCAGAATACACCGTTTGAATCGAATCAATCACCGCAATATTCGGTTTGTGCGTTTGTAAGGTGGCTAAAATTTTCTCTAAGTTAATTTCAGCCAACAATTGCACTTCACTCGCGTCCAGCCCCAAGCGCTTGGCGCGCATGGCGATTTGCTGGGGAGATTCTTCACCACTCACATAAATCGCGGGGCTCACCTTACCTAAATAGCAGAGCACTTGTAGCAATAAGGTAGATTTACCAATACCAGGGTCGCCGCCAATTAAAATCACGCCGCCTTCAACCAAGCCACCACCTAGCACACGATCAAACTCACTGATGCCCGTGGGCTGGCGGGCAATATCCGCCGCTTTAATGCTACTGATTTTTTGTAATTGACCTGTGGTCGCTAAACCCTCAAATTTATTCGCGTAGCGGTTGGTTGAAGTGCCAATTTCTTCCACGCTTTCCACTAAGCTATTCCATGCCATGCAGCTTGGGCACTGTCCTTGCCATTTGGGCTCAGAAGCGCCACATTCGGTGCAGGTGTAAATGGTTTTTGCTTTTGCCATTACTCAATCATCTTAAACGGTACGCGTGGCGCTACAGCGCACAACAATTCATAACCGATGGTGCCACAGGCTTCTGCCACAGCATCAACACTAATCGTATTCCCCCAAAGCTCGACCGGCGCTCCTATATCTGCTTGAGGCAGTTCGGTTAAGTCAACAAAGAGCATGTCCATTGAAACACGTCCAATCGTTTGGGTTTTTTTACCTCCAACGACCACAGGCACGCCTTGCAAAATATCGTTGCCTGAATATTGCCCGGCGTGGCGTGGATAACCATCAGCGTAACCGCAAGCCACAACGCCCACGCGCATAGGTTTGCTGGCAGTGAAGCGATTTCCATAACCTAAGGTTTCACCTGTTTTTAATGTTTGGATGGCGATGATTTCGCTCGTCAACTGCATGACGGGTTTCAAACCAAATTCAGTTGCCGATGTATGCCTAGCTGGCGTTGCTCCATAAAGCATAATGCCAGGGCGCACCCAATCGGAATGGGTTTGCGGCTGGCACAAAATGGCCGCGGAATTAGCAAGTGATGATGGGTAAGGTAAGCCTTTTGTGGTTTGTTCAAAGATGGCTAAGGCTGCATCTGCACCGGCAGGCTCATCAGCCGCTGCAAAGTGCGTCATCAGGGTGACATTAGGCGTGAGTTTTGTGACACGCGCTAGCGCATTTAAATAATCATCCGGAACAAAGCCTAGTCGGTTCATTCCGGTATTCATTTTAAGAAAAATATTGAATGGATGGCGATATGGCGACTGTTCAAGCATATCAATTTGCCCACTACAATGTATCACCAGACTTAAGCGATATGCATTCACAATCGCCAGTGACTCTGCATGAAACACTCCTTCAAGCAGCAAAATCGGCTGCTCAAAGCCCATTTCGCGTAATGTAATGGCTTCATCGATGCCAAGCACAGCAAAACCGTCAGCGGCACTTAAACCATGTGCAATCCGCTCTATGCCATGCCCATAACCGTTGGCCTTTAACGCTGCCATCACTTTTGAATGTGGAGCATACTTTTTTACAACGGCTAAGTTATGTTGTAGGGCTTTTTGTGAAATTGTGGCTAGAATCGGGCGCATAGGAATTCGCTTAAATTAATATTCGTCTGCCATATAGCTTGCCCCAGCAAAATTCTCAAAACGAGTGTTCGCGCCGATAAACGTGAGGCGCACGCGGCCAATTGGGCCGTTACGTTGTTTGCCGATAATTATTTCAGCAGTGCCTTTATCGGGACTATCAGGGTTATACACTTCATCGCGGTAGATAAATAAAATCACGTCCGCATCTTGCTCAATCGCGCCAGATTCACGCAAGTCGCTCATCACTGGGCGTTTATCTGGGCGTTGCTCAACTGAGCGGTTGAGTTGAGAAAGTGCCACCACAGGCACGTCCAACTCTTTGGCAAGCGCTTTAAGCGAACGTGAAATTTCTGAAATTTCTGTCGCGCGGTTTTCGCCCTGCCTGCCAGCGGGTGCAGCCATCAACTGCAAGTAATCCACCACAATTAAGCCTAACTTACCTGTTTGGCGATGTAATCTGCGCGCCCTCGCCCGCACGTCAAAGCTGCTTAAGCCTGCGCCTTCATCTATAAAAATAGGTGCTTCATTCAATTTTCCCAATGCCGTAGTTAGCTTTTCCCAATCTTCATCTTCTAGATTGCCATTGCGCATGCGATGTTGGTCTAAACGCCCCACCGAACCAATCATCCGCATTGCAAGCTGAGTGGACGCCATCTCCATCGAAAAAACAGCAACAGGCATTTTTGTATCCAACGCCACATTTTCTGCAATATTGAGCGAAAAAGCGGTTTTACCCATAGAAGGCCGCCCAGCCACAATAATCAAATCGCCAGGCTGAAAGCCTGAGGTCATGGAATCTAAATCAGCAAACCCAGTAGGAATCCCGGTCACGTCATTTGGATTATCTCTTGAGTACAAATAATCAATGCGATCCGCGACTTGAGGCAGCAATAGTTTGATATCCTGAAAGCCTTGGGAACTACGCTTTCCGCCTTCAGCGATCTGAAAAATTTTGGCCTCGGCTTCGTCAAGTAACTGCTGTGCATCACGTCCATTTGGCGCATAGGCACTTTCCGCAATACCAGAACCAACGGCCACCAACTGCCGCATGACTGCACGTTCATGCACAATCTCAGCATATCGGCGTATATTCGCAGCTGTTGGCGTATTTTGTGCCAATGCACCTAAGTAAGCGATGCCACCAACCCCTGAAAGCTCTGCAGAGCTCTCAAGCGATTCAGCCACGGTAACAATATCTGCGGGGCGATTATGTTCAATCAGCTTGCCAATATGTTGAAAAATCAGCTTGTGGTCGTGCCGATAAAAGTCATTGGGCGACAATATATCAGCGATTCTATCGAGCGCTTCATTTTCAAGCAGCAAGCCACCAATCACTGATTGTTCAGCTTCTACAGAATGTGGGGGGATTTTCAGTGCATCTAGTTGTTCATCAGCCATGCTCAAGATTATACCGAACGTTATTCCCTTATGCTGTCAATATTTGATAATTTAACGCTGCTATAAAACGAAATTCGATGCATTGCGCTGATGTTTTAAATTAATAGAAAAATTGCAATTTTGGCGCATTTTCTCAACCAACCTTTTTTGATGCTCTGCGAGCCTTTATTTACAAGGCTTTCGCATTCGACTTAGCGCTTCAGCGCTTAGCGAGAATGGTGATGCCAAGTACTGGTCCAAAGGCATATTTTTCTCTCGGGTGTCGCAGGCAATAAAAAAGGCTACATTTAGCAGCCTTTTTTATACGTTGTTAGCGTTTAACTCACGCTAACTTTAAAACAATTATGCCTCAGCAACAACCGTCACAGTGATATCGACAACAACATCATGGTGCAGTGCAACGCTTACAGGGTGATCGCCGATGGTTTTTAGTGGGCCATTCGGCAAACGCACCAATGATTTAGCAATTTCATGGCCTTGCGCAGTTAATGCCTCGGCAATATCGCCATTGGTGACTGAACCAAACAAACGGCCATCAACACCTGCTTTTTGAGCGATGGTAATCACAAAACCAGCAAGTTTTTCACCGCGCGTTTGTGCAGCAACTAAAATAGCGGCTTGTTGTTTTTCTAATTCTGCACGGCGTGCAGCAATTTCAGCTTTATTGGCTTCAGTTGCGCGTTTAGCTTTGCCTTGCGGAATTAAAAAGTTACGGCCAAAGCCATCTTTCACTTTAACGATATCGCCTAAATTACCAAGGTTACCTACTTTTTCTAACAAAATGACTTGCATATAGTTTCTCCTTAGCCTGGGTGTTTATCAGTGTATGGTAACAACGCTAAGAAACGTGCAAGTTTCACTGCTGTTGTTAATTGACGTTGATAACGTGCTTTAGTACCCGTCATACGCGCTGGAATAATTTTATAGTTTTCTGAAATGAAATCTTTCAGTAAGTCTACATCTTTGTAATCTACTTCTTTAATGCCTTCTGCTGAAAAACGGCAGTAACGGCGGCGTTTGTACATATCTCTTGCCATGTTATTTACTCCTAAACTTTCAATTGTTTAAAACCGCTATCTGGTTAATGTGCATCACTAATTGCGTGCTTTTAAAGCTGCGCTTGGCTAAAAAACCAGTTGCTTGAATAGGTGTGCCTAATGTCAGCTTCTTTAAGGCCAAGTCGCCTATCAAAACTGCATTGACCTCACACTCCACCTTACGCTTCATGCCTGCCTCAACTTGCTCAGAAACATGA
>JAKPIR010000340.1 GCA_029549705.1 Pseudomonadota bacterium
AACGCTTCTGCCGCTCTTACACATTTTAATCAGGTGCTCGCGCAAAATAGCCGCCACACCAACGCGCTACTGTATTTGGCGCTGATGGACGCCGAAAATGGCCGTAAAGAAGCCGCACTACAAAAGGCCACGCAATTAGATGCGCTTGATATTGAAGCCGCCAATCAAGTGAAGTTAGCGCTGGGTTTGCCAATTAAAAATGAAGTGCAAGATTGCCAAGCAACCTGCTAATTGTTGCGCATTTTACACTTCAAAAATTCACCCTTTTTCTACGAGAAAAAATAAATGCTCTGCAAGCCTTGTAAATAAAGGCTCGTAGCGCATCAAAAAAGGTTGCGCTTTAAATAGCACACTTTTTAAGAAATTTATGGCTTAAAAAATTCGGTATTATTTGCCAAGCACTTCCAATTTTACACGCGCAGTTCCAGCACGATTTAAGCCGATTTTTTTGGCCGCTGCCACAGATAAATCAATAATCCGTCCGCGCACGTGCGGGCCGCGGTCGTTAATGCGCACCACAACCGATTTGCCATTACGCAGATTAGTGACTTTTACTTTGGTGCCAAATGGCAAGCTCAGGTGCGCCGCGGTTAAGGCGTGCGTGTTAAAAATCTCGCCATTGGCGGTGCGCCTGCCATGAAACTTGGCCGCATAGAAAGAAGCCAAGCCCACCATCGATTTATGTTTACTGACAGCACTTGCAGGGTGCTTTAGTTTTTCTTTCGCAAGTAATGTGGTCGGCATACCAGCCAGCATGCCCAGCGCCAACATCAGCGTGACGCGTTGCTTTATTTTTGTGCGTAACATGCTATTTCTCCCGATGTAGATGAAGGCAACCTAAACCAAAATCACGCGACCGAAAACTTCAACATTCACACCTCTGCCTTCAAGTATGGATTGTGGCATAATACCGCCATGTTTAATCACCTCAAAGAAGACATTTCCATCGTATTCGAGCGCGACCCAGCCGCGCGTACACGATTTGAGATACTCACCACTTATCCTGGCGTGCATGCGCTGATTATGCACCGCATCAGTCATTGGCTATGGAAGGCCGATTTGTTTTGGCTAGGGCGATTTTTCTCACACCTCGGCCGCTGGCTCACCGGCATTGAAATTCACCCGGGAGCAACCATTGGCCGCCGTGTTTTTATTGACCATGGCATGGGTGTGGTGATTGGTGAAACCGCAGTAATTGGTGATGATTGCACGCTCTACCACGGCGTCACCCTAGGTGGCACGTCTTGGAACAAAGGCAAACGCCACCCAACACTTGAGCAAGGTGTTGTGATTGGCGCTGGCGCAAAAGTGTTGGGGCCAATTACCATCGGCAAAAACGCTAAAATTGGCTCCAATGCGGTGGTGGTAAAAGATGTGCCTGAAAATGCCACCGCGGTCGGTATCCCCGCGCGCATTTTAGAAGAAGAAAAATCCAAACAACGTGAGGCCACCGCTCAAAAAATTGGCTTTGCGGCTTACGCAGTTGGCAATGATGAAAATGACCCGATGATTAAAGCCCTACATTCTTTGCTTGACCATGCCAATCAACAGGATATCGCGATTGAAACGCTAAAAACGCAAGTCGCCCAACTTACCGATGAAAAAGCAGATGCAGAGTTAGCTGAAGCATTCGCGAGCAAAAAACCTAAAAAGTAAGCTCCTTTTTAAAAGCTAAAAACTGCTTTTATACTTAGCAAGTAGCGCCGAGAAAAATTCGCTGCCCTGCAAGCCTTGTAAATAAAGGCTTGCAGGGCAGCACAAAAGGGTTGCTATAAAATAGCTCCTTTAAAAAGGGAATGATCGACTTAACTCCTTTTGCAAAGTATATTAGGATTCTAAACGACACCTACCCCCCTAATCCGTCATACCAGCGCAGGCTGGAATCCAGCCAAAACCAAGAATCGACACGCTTTGCGCGTCACTGGATACCAGCCTACGCTGGTATGACGAGCCTGAGTTTTGTTGATAATGATGGCTTATTGGAGCTTAGGGATTTCAGTATATCAACCCCTTTAAATAGATAGCCTTGGCAAGCTGCCCCTTTTTTTCAAACCTGTTATTTTGATGCTTTAAGGGTAATTTCACCCTAAGAAACTTTTACGCATAATAATTGACTAAATCACTAGGTTATTATAGAATTCAAACCTAGGAAATTAAAAAAGTCATTTATTATGAGACTCACCACAAAAGGCCGTTTTGCAGTGACCGCGATGCTAGACCTCGCACTCCATGAGGCGCAAGAGGTGGCGGCGCAAGTCACGCCCATCCAACAAGGCGTTGGCAGCAAACCTATCACCTTGGCTGGCATTAGCGAGCGCCAACATATTTCGCTCTCCTATTTAGAGCAGTTATTTAGTCGCCTGCGTAAAGATGGTTTAGTGAGCAGCGTGCGCGGGCCAGGCGGCGGCTATCGTTTAGCCAAACCCGCCAGTGAAATCAGCGTATCCAATATTATTACCGCAGTGGACGAATTGATTGACGCAACGCAATGCGGCGGCACTGAAAACTGTCATGATGAAGGCCGTTGTATGACGCATGATTTATGGACAGCGCTGAACGGCAAAATTTTGGAATATTTATCTGGTGTAAGTTTGGCTGAACTGGTTGCAAACCAGTTGAATAAGCAAAACAATCAGCCGGTGCAATTCACACTGAAGCGCGAAAGCGCGCAATTACGGGCTTAAGGCAAACTAAAAGACGATTATGTCACACGTTTATTTTGATCATAATGCTACGACCGCACTCGATAGCCGCGTGTTGAAAGCCATGTTGCCGTTTTTAACCACGCAACAGGGTAATGCTACGAGCCGCCATGCTTATGGAAGGTTTGCGCGTGATGCCATTGAAACCGCACGTGAACAAGTCGCAAATGCTGTTGGTGCCTACCCAAGCCAAGTTGTATTTACCGCAAGTGGCACTGAAGCCAATAACTTTGCCATCACTGGCATGGCGGCAAAGCAGCCGAATACGCAAATTGCCATTAGCGCAATTGAGCACCCTTGTGTGACACGGCCAGCCGAAATGATGCAATCTCGCGGTTGGAAATTAGCAAAGATGGGTGTGAATCATCAATGTGAACTCGACTTTGCTCAACTTGAAAATGCATTGCGTGTGCCGACCAGCTTGGTTTCTGTGATGCTTGCCAACAACGAAACGGGCGCAATACAGAATATTGCAGGCGTAGCTGAATTAGCCAGAAAAAACGGTGCTTATGTGCATACCGATGCAGTACAGGCTTTTGGTAAAATTGATGTTAATTTTGAAGCGTTAAATGTGCATGCCATGACTATTTCAAGCCATAAAATTCATGGCCCGCAAGGTGTTGGTGCGCTTATTTTAGATAAACGCGTCGACATTGCCCCCTTTATGCTGGGTGGCGGTCAAGAAAAAGGTCTACGCAGTGGCACAGAAAATGTGGCTGCAATTGTCGGCTTTGGCATAGCCTGTGAATTAGCGATAGAAAAATTGCATGAACATGCGCTACACACGCAAAGTTTGCGCCAGCAGTTAGAAAACGGCTTGCAAGCGCTCAACGCCACAATTTTTAGCCACCACGCAACAAGATTGCCCAATACCAGTTTTTTTGCTTTTCCTAATATTGAGGGCGAAACATTAGTCATGGCGCTTGATAAAAAAGGCTTTGCCGTCGCAAGTGGTTCGGCTTGCTCTAGCGACAGCACTGAACCAAGCCACGTACTGCTAGCCATGGGTATTGCGCCAGATTTAGCCCGTGGGGCGATTCGCGTGAGTTTTGATGCCAGCAATACGGTAGAACAAGTTTCAGCTTTTTTAACCATACTGAAACAAGAATTAAAAAGATTACAGCAGATGGTCGCGATGGCGGCTTAAAAATAGTCAGCAATTAAGAAAGTAAAGTGTAAAAAATGGATAGAGACCCAATTTATTTAGATTACTCCGCCACCACGCCCGTGGACCCGCGTGTAGCGGCCAAAATGATTCCATACTTGACGGAGCATTATGGTAATCCTGCATCACGCAGCCATCCATATGGCTGGACTGCTGAAAAAGCGGTGGAAAATGCGCGCGAAGAAGTCGCAAAATTAGTAAACGCTGACCCTCGAGAAATTGTTTGGACATCCGGCGCTACAGAATCAAACAACTTGGCGATTAAAGGTGCGGCTAACTTTTATGCCAACACAAAAGGCAAGCATATAATTACCGTGGCCACTGAGCATAAAGCGGTGATTGACACCGTTCGTGAATTAGAGCGCCAAGGTTTTACCGCCACTTATTTAGAGCCGGAACCTACAGGTTTGTTGGATTTGGAAAAATTCAAAGCGGCGATTCGCCCTGATACGGTATTAGCTTCTGTGATGCTGGTGAATAATGAAATTGGTGTGATTCAAGATATAGAAGCTATCGGCAACATTTGCCGCGCGCATGGCGTGATTTTTCATGTCGATGCCGCGCAAGCCACGGGAAAAGTCGCCATTGATTTAGATAAGTTACCAGTTGACCTCATGAGTTTCAGCGCCCACAAAACCTACGGCCCTAAAGGTATTGGCGCATTGTATGTACGCCGTAAACCGCGTATTCGCATTGAAGCACAAATGCATGGCGGTGGGCATGAGCGGGGTATGCGTTCTGGCACCTTAGCCACGCACCAAATCGTTGGCATGGGCGAAGCGTTTCGTATCGCGCGTGAAGAAATGGAAATGGAAAATGCACGCATTCGCAAATTGCGCGACCGACTGCTTGCAGGGTTGCAAAGTATTGAAGAAACCTATATCAATGGCGAGCTGGAGCATCGAATTCCACATAATTTAAATATCAGCTTTAACTATGTGGAAGGTGAATCACTGATTATGGCGGTGAAAGGCATTGCGGTTTCAAGCGGCTCAGCGTGTACTTCTGCCAGCTTAGAACCTAGTTACGTACTACGCGCGCTCGGGCGTAGTGATGAACTGGCGCACAGTTCCATTCGGTTTAGTATCGGACGATTCACCACCGAAGCCGATGTAGATTACACCATAGCGCTGTTGAAAGAAAAAATTGGTAAATTACGCGAATTATCGCCACTTTGGGAAATGTACCAAGATGGCATTGATATTAGCAAGGTGCAGTGGGCAGCGCATTAAATGAAGTCGTTAGTAGGTAGTCGTTAGTTTTTAGTTAAAAGACAACACCCGCTAAACAACTAATGACTATAGACTAACGTCTAACGACTAGACACAAGGAGTAACAATCATGGCATATTCAGAAAAAGTTTTAGACCACTACGAAAACCCGCGTAACGTTGGCAGTTTAGACAAAAATGACCCGCAGGTGGGTACTGGCATGGTCGGCGCGCCCGCCTGCGGCGACGTGATGAAGTTAATGATTAAAGTCAATGATGACGGCATTATTGAAGACGCTAAATTCAAAACCTATGGCTGCGGCTCTGCCATTGCATCAAGCTCTTTGGTGACCGAATGGCTCAAAGGCCGTACCATAGATGAAGCGTATGCGATTAAAAA
>JAKPIR010000347.1 GCA_029549705.1 Pseudomonadota bacterium
CAGTAAGGTTAAAAAATACTGTTTTTCATGCCTGAATTTACACTAACCTTTTTAGATGCGCTGCAAGCCTTTATTTACAAGGCTCTCAGGGCATAAATTTTTGCTCGGTGCTTTTTTGTGCTATTTGCTTAAAAATTTACAACTTTTATTTTGCGGAAATTAAGGGTTATTATGGTATATTTCTGCAGCGTTAAATTGATTGAATTAAGCAGTTAATATTGAGTTATATGCCTAGTATCCCTCAGTTGACTATCCGATTGTGAGCGTTTAGCGTTTGATTTTTTGCAGCATTTTTTCCTGCAATATCGTGATTAAAGGTTTCTAGGTAATGAATGAAAACGTATCAGAAAATCGCGCAAGCAAAATAGCAGGCTTGCTATTTGTATTAGCGATTCATGGTGTATTGCTCTACGCTGCAATGAGCTATAAGCTGATTCCGCCGCCGCAAGAAATGGCCACTTTGATGGTGGATTTAATCAATCCACCTAAAAAAGAAGAGCCTCCTCCTCCGCCAGAACCCGAGCCACCTAAGCCAGAGCCGCCCAAAGAAGTAAAACTGGTGAAAGAAAAACCAGTAGTTAAGCCGATTGCGCCGCCTAAACCCGTTTTAGCTGCTGAAGCGCCTGTGACGGCACCCACGGATATAGTAGTGGAAAGGACCCCTGAGCCAACTAAAGAAGAGCCTGCACCACCGGCGCCAGAACCTACCCCAGAGCCAGTCAAAGAGGTTGAAAAACCTGCTGCGCCTGTGCAAATGTCAGAACTATCGGTCGGTTGCTCAAGCCGCCCTGAGCCTAATTACCCGCCAGCATCGCGTCGTAATGGTGAACAAGGTAGCGTTAAATTGCGCGTTGAATTAGACGAATCAGGCCATATCAGCTCAGTAAAAGTAGCACAAAGCTCTGGGCATTCTAGGCTAGATAACGCAGGCGTCGCTGCCATTAAAAACTGGAAGTGTGAAGCAGCAACACGTGATGGTAAACCAGCACGTGCCATTGCAACACAAGTGTTTGATTTTAAATTAGAGGGAGAAGAATAAGATGGCTCAAGCAGCAGTAGCAGCATCACAACAATTAGGTTTCGCAAACTTTATTGCGAATGTGGATACCGTCGGCAAGGTGGTTTTATTTTTCTTGCTGGTGCTTTCTATCGCCAGTTGGTATTTAATATTTACCAAAATGTTTTCTAATTGGCTTGAGGCTAAACGCGCCAAGGCTTTTTTAGCCAAGTTTAGAGATGCAGACTCTTTAGAGCAACTTAATCATGTTTTAAAAGAAGGTAAACCTGATAATGCGTTTGCTAACTTAGCCGCTGAAGGTTTAGCTGCTTTACGTAGTGCCAGTGGTTTTGGCAACCAAAAATTACTCGCGGCAGGTGGTTTTTCGGAGTTCATGACTCGCGCAATTCGTAATGGCATTGACCAAGAGTCAGCGCGTTGCGAAAATGGCTTAACGGTATTAGCTTCAGCGGGTTCAGCATCACCTTATATTGGTTTGTTTGGTACAGTTTGGGCGATTTACCACGCGCTAGTCAACATCGGTTTAAGCGGTCAAGGCACGCTCGATAAAGTCGCAGGCCCAGTAGGCGAAGCTTTGATTATGACCGCCATTGGCTTGGCGGTGGCGATTCCTGCCGTATTTGCCTACAATGCCTTTAACCGCCGCAACCGCATGTGGCTGGCGAAATTAGATGCCTTTGCGCACGACTTATTTGTGCGTGTGACCGCAGGTGCGGTTGGCGCAAACCAAACAAGCGCGACAGGACATACATCATGAGTTTTGGTAGCTTTAATTCAAATCAGCCACAAGCTAAGGCCGAAATCAATGTGGTGCCGCTAGTAGACGTGATGTTGGTGCTATTGGTGATTTTTATTATCACCGCGCCCTTGCTCACGCATTCGGTTAAAATTGATTTGCCAAAAGCTTCGAGTAATCCCAATATTACCAAGCCCGACCACGTGGAATTGGCGATTCGCGAAGATGGCAGCTTGTATTGGAACGGCGAGCTGGTACAGAAAGAATCTCTGGCGGCACGTTTTGAGCTTGAAGCCAAAAAAGAGCCACAACCAGAGCTTCACATTAAAGCCGATGGCACATCGAAATATGAAAAAATCGCGCAGGTCATGTCAATTGCTGCAAAAACGGGACTGACAAAAATTGGCTTTGTCACTGACCCAACAGGCGAGCAATAAATCATACTTTAGAGGTTACCTACAAAAGAACCGCCACTTCATGTTAAATTGAAATGGCGGTTTTTTTATTTACTCCTCATGTGGAATATCTGCATCTAAAAAATAGCTGATTCTTTTACGCGGATTTAAATAATCCAGCGCGTCTTTTGGCAGTTGGTTTGGCCTTAAGCATTGGCTGATGCTAATACTTGGTTCTTCACGTAAATCAATGATGTGTGGTTCAAGACGGTCTGCTAACGGGTCGTGCAGCATCACATAGGGCCGTAACGGTTTGTTGGGGTTGACGGACACCACAATGGCATACACGCCGGTCGAAAGTTGTACCGTACTGCCAGGCGGATAAATGCCGACTGATTTAATGAGGTGTTTCAATAAGTTGCTGTCGAATTTATTGCGCTGGTGTGTATACATCAGTGCCAGTGCCTCGTAGGGCGTTTTGGCAACGGCGTGGTCGTTTGGGTTACATAAATTATCATACCAATTGACTAACGCAATAATGTTTGCCAGTGGGTCCGTAAGTTCAGGTTTAATTTGTTTGGGGTAGCCTGAGCCATCTGCATGCACATGGTGCTGTAAAATGATTTTACCAACACGCGCGGGCAAGCCAACTTCTTTCGCCATGCGTGCGCCTATCTCACTATGTTGCTCAAAATGCAATTGCTCTTGCTTGGTAAGCGGTGCTTGCTTTAGTAACACTTTTCCTGAAATTTCGATTTTGCCAATGTCATGAAAAATAGCCGCCATGCCCAAAAGCCGCGCATCTTCTTTTGACATTTCGATTGATTTTGCCATCATGAGTGATAGCACTGTCACATTCATTGGGTGCAGATAATGCGCGTCACTTGAGCGATTTCCGTTGAGGGCATGAATCGCCACGTCACCCTCCATCAGCGCAGTTTCAACCATATCATCAACCGTTAAGGCGGCTTGTTGAATGGAAGCCTGCGGTGTCATTAAAATATTGTTGGTTGCTTTGCGAACCACATCACAGGAGACTAGAAATTTTTTCTCACTTTCTTCTAAGGCATGATGCAATTGTTTAAGCCGTACCTGTTTAGGTATTGGCGCAATTGGCGACGGGTCAATATGCGCTGGTGGCGCAACTTCGTCCTGATTTGCAATGCTTGCATCTTCAGTAGGTGCATCTGCTTTTGGCAGTGGTTCACAGTCGCTTCGTTTGGGGTCGTAACGTAGTTTTTTTAAGCCAATTTTTTGGATAGTGCTGATTTGTGTTTCATCTTTTACTTTAAAGTTGCTAAAAGTAAAAGGATGGTCCATCCAACCTAAATCCAGATGTACATATAAACCAACACGCAGTTGTGATACGTCAATTAAGTTGTTGTTATTGTTCATTTTTGTTACCTTTTTCATGGTACTTCTTTGTGCTGAGTGCCAGCAATTTGGTAAACTCAGCAGCGGTTACCGGCTTGCTATAAAGATAGCCTTGCGCCTCCAGGCAGCCCATGTTTTTTAAAAAGGCGGCTTGGGCAAGCGTCTCAACACCTTCAGCAATCACCGTAAAACCTAGACTACAAGCCATCGCGTTAATGGTGTTGGTAATGGCGGCGTCATCTAAATCATCTGGCAAGCCGCGCACGAACGATTGGTCAATTTTGATTTTATCGAGCGGTAAGCGCTTGAGGTTAGAAAGTGACGAGTAACCCGTGCCAAAGTCATCAATCGCTACGCGTACGCCCAGTTGTTTGATGTTGTTGAAAGTATCAATCACAAACTCGGTATTTTGCATCACGGTGCTTTCGGTAATTTCAAGCTCGAGAATGTTTGGGTTGCAATTGGTTTCAATAAGAATGCCGTATACCGTGTCATAAAAATTGCTGCGCATAATCTGCACGCCAGAAACGTTCACCGAAATCCATTGCATGGTGTAGCCATCGTTAATCCATTCAATGGCCTGTAACGCGGCCTGGCGCAACACCCATTCACCAATTTGTACAATCAGACCTGTTTCTTCAGCAATCGGGATAAATTTTGCGGGTGACACCAGCCCAAGCTCAGGATGGCGCCAGCGAATCAGTGCTTCGGCGCCAATAATGTCACCAGTGAGTAATGAAATTTGTGGCTGGTAATACATTTCAAATTGGTTGCGCTCAAGCGCGTGGCGCAACTGGCTTTCAATGGTAAAGCGCTCAACCGCGTTTTTGCTAAGGTCATCTGAGTAAAAGCAGTGGTTATTTTTGCCACGGTTTTTTACCTGATACATGGCTATATCAGCGGCTTTAATCAGGCTGTCAACATCAGCACCATCTTTGGGAAAAATTGAAATGCCCACGCTCGCGCCAATAAAAATTTCTTTACCATCAATAAAAAACTCTACTTGCAGGGCATAGATAATTTTTTGTGCGATGAGGGCTGCATCCTGCGGATGCTTAATCATATCCATCATCACCAAAAATTCGTCACCGCCTAGTCGCGCCACAATGTCACTATCGCGCATGGCATGATGAATGCGTTTTGATACTTCATAGAGTAATTTATCGCCCACTTGATGCCCAAGGCTATCGTTAATGGCTTTAAAGCGGTCTAAATCCACAAACAGCAGCGCAATTTGGTGATGCTCTCGTTCGGCACGTTTAATGGCGTGTTCAAGCAATTCATTAAATAAGCGGCGATTTGGCAAACCCGTGAGCGGATCGTGGTTCACGAGTTCATGCAATCTGTTCTGTGAGTGTTTTGCTTCGGTAATATCGGCAAACACGCCCACGTAATACAGCGTTTCTTCTTGCTGATTTTTAACGGCATTTACCGTCAGCCGCTCCTGATAAGCCTCACCATTTTTACGGTGATTCAACAATTCAGCACTCCATTTTCCGTCAAGCTGCAGGTGCCGCCACGCTTCACGTTCGGTTTCGTGTAGCGCTTTTGGCACGGTGCCAAAAACCTCCTGCTGATTAAACCCAGTAATGGCGGTAAAACTTTTGTTGATGCTTAAAATATTGGCGTTTGCATCCATTACCATCATGCCTTCGCTGGCATTCTCAAAGGCAATTTTGGCCAAGTGGTAAGCGCTGTTGTTAAAAGTGGTTGCGCTTTGCTGATTGTCTTGCGGTGCTGCCTGGTCTTGTGTTTGGCGCGTATTGCTGTTGCTGTGATAGTTTATGTCGACCCAGTACCAGTGCTTGTCGAGCGCACTTTGCACAGCGCTGGAGAGTTGCGACGTGCGTAAGCGCTCACCTGTAAAAGGTTGGCCTAGGTTCTCAAGCGTGTCGCTTTCTGAAACCAAATGATAGGGTTTAAAATCGTCTAAATTTTTCACTTTTTTTGAACGTTTCGTTATCAAACATCATCCATAAACAGGCTGATGTCATATCAACATCAAACAGGGTATAAGTGGATATCGGACTTGTTAGTGAAAACTTGAGCAGTTTTTGACGAAATTGAATGTTATGAAAGTAAACCTGATGAAAAATCAATGGCAATTGGCCGTGGCTTTAAGCATGATTTTTGGCGTGATTGCGGCGCAGGCTGAAGAGTATGTGGCAATTCAGCAGGCCAATATCAAACAGCCGCCAGTATGCCCAATAGCCAAAGCACAAGACCACAGGCAGCAACCCATAGAATTAAAACAAATCATGTTTGATGATGGCACACAGGATTTGGCGGTAATTGCTATGGATGAACGGCAAGTAAAAACGACAAAGCGCATCACCTACCATCAGCACAAGCAAGCTGGCTGTCATTTTTCTGCCGTTGCAATTGCCCGTGGCGATGATTGGGGCTGGTTTTTGGTTTGGGCAGACGAGGAAAAAGCCTATTTCACGCGATTGGATGGTGAAGCGTTAGTTTTTGTGCCGCCAAAAAAATTGCCGATTTCACACGTGACGCACATAGAATTTTTATCAAACAGCGCGCAACCTACCATGCGAGTGCAAACACAGCAGGGTGCAACGCAGTTATTCATTTCAGAAGATGAAGGCCGAAATTGGCAGCTTTTGCCAGAGCAATAATGCGGTTAATTGCAAGAATTTTTAGTGTTTCATTCCGCTTTAAAATCTACGAGAAAAAATAAATGCCCAGCGAGCCTTTATTTATAAGGCTTCCAGAGGTGTCAAAAAGGTTGGTGTTTAAAATAGGCCATTTTTATTAAACATCACCCTTTGAAAATTTGCGCTGAAATTGAGTAACAAAATCTATGTTGTGACTGCAATCGTGTATCTTGGGGTTCGCCCTTATTGAAAAATCCACAATTTGCTCCATAGTAGCTTCATATTATTTTTGAGGAGCAACACAATGCGATTTGACAAACTCACCACTAAATTTCAACAAGCCATTAACGATGCGCAAAGCTTGGCCTTGGGCGCAGATAACACCGCGATTGAGCCGCAGCATTTATTGCTGGCGTTGCTCAATCAAGACGATGGCGGTACAGCGTCACTGCTTTCACGTGCGGGTGTGCAGTTAAATCCGCTAAAAACCAGTTTGAATGCGGCCATCAATAATTTGCCAAAATCGCCAGATGCGAGCGGCGAAGTGGCGATTTCGCGTGATTTGAATAATCTGTTAAATGTAACCGATAAATTCGCGCAAAAACGCGGTGATACCTACATCGCCAGTGAAATGTTTTTGCTAGCACTGGCTGACGATAAAGGTGAAACAGGCCGATTGCTCAAGCAGCATGGCTTGACGAAAACTGCGCTAGAAGCGGCAATTTCAGCAGTACGCGGCAATGAAAATGTCAATAGCCAAGAAGCCGAAGGCCAGCGCGAATCTTTGCAGAAGTACACCATCGACCTTACAGAGCGCGCCAGACTGGGCAAACTTGACCCGGTGATTGGCCGCGACGATGAAATCCGCCGTGCGATTCAAATTTTAGGGCGTCGTACCAAAAACAACCCTGTGCTGATAGGTGAGCCGGGTGTGGGTAAAACGGCGATTGTGGAAGGCTTGGCGCAACGTATTGTAAATAATGAGGTGCCCGATACACTCAAAGGTAAAAAGGTATTGTCGCTCGATATGGCGGCCTTGTTAGCGGGCGCGAAGTATCGCGGCGAGTTTGAAGAACGTCTGAAAGCCGTGCTGAAAGAATTGGCGCAAGATGAAGGCCAAACGATTGTCTTTATTGATGAAATTCACACCATGGTGGGTGCGGGCA